>JBEPXL010000169.1:0-2203 GCA_041641935.1 Desulfobacteraceae bacterium
GATGATCAGTTTCAGCCCCGGATGACGGACCAGTCCCTGAAACCGGTCCAGAAGCCGCTTCATCTGCCCGGCGGCTTCCAGGGAATGGCTGAGTACCAGAATCAGGCAGACAACAGCGGAGAGGGAAAGCGTCTTGGCCTCCAGCAGGGAGGAGACAATGGCTTTGACAATACCCAGGGGACTCATTGCAAACAGAAGTCCCAGAACAACCGAGCCGATGAGAAAGGCGCTGCCCAGGGAGAGTTTCTTCTTGATGCCGTAAAGGATGATGACAAAAACGATTAAAATCCGGAGGATCGCCGGTATCTGACTGAGAAACATTCTGCCTCGGTTTCTTTGGATTGGGGAAATTTCTGAAAGCGACCGGTCTTTTTAGCAGAATTTCTTATCCGGCACAAGCACTGGTCTGGATTTTCAGCAATGACGCAAAGGTAACAAGGAGTCTATCATCAACAGACGCATGGATTGTCACTTACTTTGATGCTTTACATCATTGCGCCGCAGCGTTATGATGTTTCTTATGAGAACAACATTGACCATAGAAGATCATTTAATAAATGAACTCAAGGCGGAAGCACAGCGTACCGGTAAACCCTTCAAGCAGATCGTCAATGAAGTGATTCAGGCCGGACTGCGACAACAGCATCAGCCGGATACGCGTACTGCTTATGTATGCAGGACATTTTCACTGGGTCATCCTCCGAAAGCCGACCTGGATAAGGCTCTGTCTGTGGCTGAAGTTTTTGAGGACGAAGAAGTCAAGCGTAAACTGGGCCTTGAAAAATGAAGATCGTTGACCTCAATATTCTCATTTACGCAATCAATCGAGATGCACCGCCTCATGAAAAAGCACGCCGGTGGCTTGAAGAAGTCCTTTCTGAAGAAGAGCCGTTTGGAATTCCGTGGGTCGTAATTATCGGATTTCTAAGAATTACGACCAACAGCCGTATCATGCCAAAACCGTTACCGACAGAAACCGCTTTGGAAATTGTCGAAGACTGGCTAAATCTGCCAATTGTCCACATCATTTCCCCGTCTGAGCATCATTGGAATATTTTCCGGAAGATCATTGAGCCTTTAGGTGCATTTGGAAATATAACTACAGATGCGCATATTGCAGCTTTAGCGGTGGAAAATGGTGGAACGTTATATTCGACGGACAATGATTTTTCGCGATTTCAGTTTGTAAAATGGATTAATCCACTGGATGAATAGGGATATTTTCCAGTTTCACTTCACAACGAAGAGGAATACAAAAAATTCTATTCAAAATCCTGGAACCTCTCAATCGCCTCCCGGTCATATCCCATGCTCGCCACCATCAACTGCTTTGTGTACGGATGCGAAGGCGTCTGCCGCCGCAGCGTTTCCACTTCCAGATATTCGACAACGCGCCCCCGGTTCATTACCGCCAGGCGGCTGCACATGTGTGCGACCACGGCCAGATCGTGGCTGACCAGGATACAGGTGAGGCCCCGCTTTTCCCGTACACCCGACAGCAAATTCAGTACCTCGGCCTGAACCGATACATCCAGGGCTGACGTCGGCTCGTCCAGCAGCAGAATGCGGGGCTCCAGGATCAGGGCACGGGCCACCGCCACCCGCTGGCGCTGTCCCCCGGAAAGCTGGTGGGGATACCGGAACCGGAAATCGGCTCCCAGTCCGACTTCATCCAGCGCCCGCAGGATACGGCTTTCCGCCTTTCCCAGACGATGAATCGCCACCGGTTCGGAGAGAATCCGGTCCACGGTGTGGCGGGGATGGAGAGAACCATAGGGATCCTGAAAGACCATCTGGACCTTCTTGTGGAAGACTTTGTTTCGTCTTGGTTTCTGGGGTTCCCCGTCAATCACGACAGTTCCGTTCCAGTGGTGGATGAGCCCGCACAGGGCCTGGAGAACGGTGGATTTTCCCGAGCCGGATTCTCCCACCAGCCCGAAGACCTCTCCCTCTTCCACTGAAAAGGATACATCCCGCACCGCCCGGACGGCCCGACTGCCCCGGCCGAAGGTCACCGTCAGATTCCGTACCTCAATCATCTGTTTCCCCCAGCCAGGCCGGATCCCGCTGCATCGTCGGCAGCGGGGAACCGTCACCGTCGATCCGGGGCAGGCAGTTGAGCAGACTGCGGGTATAGGGATGCTGCGCCTGTTCCAGATGACGGGCGTCGCAGGTTTCCACCACCCGCCCGGCGTACATGATC
>JBEPXL010000169.1:2213-7282 GCA_041641935.1 Desulfobacteraceae bacterium
CCCCATGCCCCGGTCGGTGACCAGATCATCCATGATCGCCAGCAGCTGAAGCTGCACCGTCACATCCAGGGCCGATGTGGGTTCGTCGGCGATGAGCAGGTCGGGCCCGGGAATGAGCATCATGGCGATCATGATCCGCTGCCCCATGCCGCCGGACACCTCATGGGGATAGGCCCGGAAAACCCGCTCGGGATCACGGATGCGGACGGCGTTGAGCATTTCCATCGCCCGGTCCCGCGCCTCGGACCGGGACACGCTTCTGTGGATGCGGTAGGCTTCGGCGATCTGCCTGCCGATGGTCATCACCGGATTGAGAGAAAATCTGGGGTCCTGCATGACCATGGCGATTCGTCCGCCCCGGATCTTCCGCCATGCCCGGCCACGGGTCTGCATCAGGTCGATCCCGTCGAACATCATTTTCCGGGCCTGTACCTTCCCCGGCGGACGCACCAGCCCCAGCAGGGATCGGCCGGTCACGGTCTTGCCGGAACCGGATTCCCCGACGATCCCCAGCTTTTCCCGTCCCATGGCAAAGCTGACACCCCGCACGGCATGAACCGGCCCCTTGCGAGTGGCGAAGGTGACATTCAGCTCCTCGACAGTCAGCAGCTGATCCATACCGCTACCGCTCCGACCGGGGATCGAGTACGTCCCGCAGGCCGTCTCCCAGCAGATTGAAACCCAGACTCACGATGAAGATGGCAATGCCCGGCATGGCCGCCACCCACCACTGGTCGAGCATGTATTTCCGGCCGCTGGAGATCATGGCCCCCCACTCCGGCAGCGGCGGCTGTGCCCCCAGCCCCAGAAATCCGAGACCGGCGGCGGTGAGGATAATGCCGGCCATGTCGAGCGTCACCCGGACAATCAGCGAAGAGGTACACAGCGGAACAATATGACCGCAGATGATCCGCACCGGCCCCGCTCCCTGCAGCCGGACCGCCTGAATAAAGTCGGTCTTCCGGATCGTCAGGGTCTCCGCCCTGGCAATACGGGTGTACGGAGGCCAGGCAGTGATGGCAATGGCGATGACGGCGTTTTCGATTCCCGGCCCCAGGGCGGCCACAAAGGCCAGTGCCAGAATCAGCTTGGGAAAGGCCAGAAAGATATCGGTAATCCGCATGAGAACGGTATCGAGGAAACCGCCGGCATATCCTGCAATGGTTCCGATGATCAGCCCCACAGGCGCGGCAATGATCGCCACCAGCCCCACCACGTACAGGGTCAGCCGTGATCCGTGAATGATCCGGCTCAGGATGTCACGGCCCAGTTCATCGGTTCCCAGAAGATGACCAGCGGTCAGGGGCGGAACCAGCCGGGCCTTCAGTTCGGCGACATTGGGGGGAAAGGGGGCCAGCAGCGGCGCAAGGACTGCCACCAGAATCAGTGCCAGAATGATGATCAGCCCCACAAGCGCCAGCCGGTTTTCCGTGAAGGCGGTCCAGCCGAGATACGCCCGCCCCGCCCTTGCCTGAAAACGGGATTCCGGGGTGGCGGAAAGAAGCCAGGTTCGGAGAGAGGTTTTTGTCGTCATGTACACCAGGTGTCGGAATTGTCGCTGAGTAAGGATCAGTGCTGGTCATCAATGACCGATCCGGCCTTATTTGTCAACGGCATCCTGACATTGAAACAACTGACCGGATTCATTCCCGTTGGACTTGTACACGCTCCTGGCGTATGATGGGGAATACAGCGGAAAGGGGGAACACCATGAGACACTTTCATTCATACGGCCCGGTGGATTGTGAAGAACATTTCTGTGTACCGAGGGCGGAACTGATCCATCAGTGTGCGGAGCGGATTGTCGGAAATCCGGAAAAGGGAGGACACTATTTCACCATCTGGGCCCCGCGGCAGGCTGGGAAGACATGGCTGATGCGGCAGGTGAAAGAAGAAATCACGTCCCGGCATGGCAATCCGTTCCACATTGCCACAATGTCCATGCAGGGCCTGATTTTCAAAGAAAATGATACAGAAGATGCTTTTCTGCCAAAGGTGCCGCAGCTTTTTTATGAAGCCTTCCGTCTGGATGTAAAACCACCGGATGACTGGGAGACTTTGAAAGCATTTTTCAATGCGAAATCAGATTTTTTTCAGCATCCCGTCATCCTGTTCATCGATGAATTCGACAGCCTTCCGCCAAAGGTAATCGACCGTCTGGTTTCCCTCTTCCGGGACATGTACCTGAAACGGGAAACCTACCAGATTCATGGGCTTGCCCTGATCGGTGTCCGTGCGGTTCTGGGAATCGACAGCCTTCGCGGTTCTCCTTTCAATGTCCAGCGGTCGCTTCATGTACCCAATTTCTCTCCGGATGAGGTGGCGGAACTGTTCCGGCAGTACGTGGCGGAGAGCGGACAACCGGTCGCGCCGGAGGTCGTCTCTGCGGTTTACAACGCCACCCGGGGTCAGCCGGGGCTGGTCTGCTGGTTCGGTGAGCTTTTGACGGAGACATACAATCCCGGAACAGATCAGACGATTGATATGCCGCTCTGGAACTACGTCTGCGGACGGGCCCGGCGAACGGAGTGGAACAACACCCTGCTCAACCTGATTTTCAAGGCCCGGCATCGCCACACCGACAGGGTCATCGCCCTTTTCTCCCGGTCCGATATACCCTTCAGCCTGCGCAGTGAGTGGTGCAGTTATCTTTACCTCAACGGCATCATTGACGCGGCGGATGTCATCGATGAGAAGGGACAGACGATCCAGGTCTGCCGGTTTTCGTGTCCGTTCATCCAGCACAATCTCTATGACGCCCTCACCGACGATCTTGTGGGGGACCGCCTGCCGATTCTTGCCCTTCATCCCCTGGACGAGCTGACGGACGTGCTGGAAGGGCAGCACCTTGACCTGCCTGCGCTGCTGCAGCGGTATCGTGATTATCTGCAGCGCCTGAAGGAAAAGGGGTTGAATCCGTGGCAGGATCAGCCGCGGCGGGCCGATATTCATCTCACAGAGGCGGTCGGACACTTTCACCTCTATGCCTGGCTCGCGGAAGCCATTGGCCGGCGATGCACGATCAGTCCTGAATTTCCCACCGGCAACGGCAAGGTGGATCTTCATATCCGGTGTGGTCAAAAACGGGGAATCATTGAGGTCAAGAGCTTTACGGACGCAGCCGGCGTGAAATCGGCCCGGGTGCAGGCGGCCCGCTATGCCCTGGAGCTGGGGCTGGATCGGGTGACGGTCGCGCTGTTCGTTCCGGTGACCGATGAAACAGTGCTGGCGAAATTATCCGGAGAGACGGAAACGGAAGGGGTTCTGGTGACTGTGACGGCGATTGGATGGGGGTGAAGTGGTATACGGCGTCATTTACTTTCTCTGATGAGAGTGTCCGCGATGTTTCGGACATCTTCGGATGCAAGGGCTTTCAGTTTCTTTTTTACCGTCCGGGAATAATATTCCCGCTCCGTTTTGTTCAGAGCATCACCATGATATTTTTTCAGAAGAATTTCTTTCTGTTTCGGAGAAAACAGACGACTCAGATGCATATGCAGCAAAAAGGCATCATACTGTGAATCTGCTTCTCTGCTTTCCGTATAGAACCCTTCCTGCAGGTTATGAATATAACGCTCGTATGTTCGGCGGAGACGTTCTACAGACAGGGAAGAGTTGCGCCGCAGGGGAATCGACTCCGCTGAAAAGATGTCTCCATATTTCTTTTCCAGTGATCCGGCAATCACATCAAGACCTGCCGGCGTGTCAATGTTCTCTGATTTCATCAGGTTCCAGCTCAGCAGCAGCAACTTTTCCATTGCTTCCCTGCGACCACCCGTTTTAGCTTCTCTCAATATCGCCTGATAATCGACCGCTATTCCGTTGACGGCGCAGTAAGTCAGCACCACCGGAAAACCTTCCATCAGCCTGGAATCGTCAGTATCAACAAGTTCGATCAGTACCTTTTCGATCTGATCGTGCAAAGGCTGACTGTCCGGGATCATCAGTGGATATCCAAAACGGGCCAGGATGTTTATCAGCTTGTTTTTATTCAAAATTCCGACCGTACCTGTTTCAAAAATGCTTCGCCTATCAGTTCCTCTTTCATAAGTTGCTCGATAAAGTACTGAAAATTCTTCATTACCCTGTCAGGGTTCAAATCATATCGTGCTGCTTCTTTGAAATGATGAAACAGTCCATCCGGATCGATGTTCTGCTTTCTGAAGGCGGCAACACAATCTTCCATATCGATACTCGTCCCCCGGAACAGTTTCGTCATAATGAGGTCGTTCAGGTTCAAGGCGCCGAGGTAAAGGTGCTTCCATCTCTGAATGAGGATATTCTGACCTTTTTCCAGTGGTGAATGGAATAATTCCGTCGTAAAAACGCGATTTCCGGACCAGAACTGATATATGAACAAGGGATCCTGATCGTGTACCAGCCCTCCCGCACCTTCTCTGTAGCCGATGGTCTTCAAAAACGTCATCAACCGTTTGTATTCATTTTCATCGGGGACAATGAAATCCACATCCTTTGTTGATTCTTTAATATCCAGCAGCGTCAGTGCCGTACCGCCGCAGGCGATCAACCGGACTTTGAAATTCATCAGACGATCCCAGTTGCTGAGGGAGTTCATGAGATGCTTTTTGTCGATTCGGTATGGGAGTAGCGGAGGCATAGCAGAAAATAATACAGAAGTGACTGGAACGTCAACTATAAATTGTATGTATAAATACAATTATTGTATATATATGTACAAATTAATCAGAAATAAACAGGAAAGGGAGTAAAGGAGGCATTAGCAGGTATGACTGAAGAAAGGAAACCGGGAAAGCAAAGGCTGAAAGAAAAAACCTTCGGATACAATGGTACGTTCCTGATCATCCGGCTTCAGGAAAATAGATTTTTCCTGAAGCCGGAGCTTTACCCGTGCAAGTGTGGATTCACCGCGACAGAATCAGTACGTCCGCGGCTGTTTCTTCTCCCATTCATGGTGACAGATATCGCCTACCGTCTCCCAGCCGGTGAACATGGCTTTGGTGTGGGTGAAGACGGAATGACCGGTGGTGGTCATGTAGATGTGGACGATCAGAAACGCCAGCATGGCAAAGGCGCCGATGATGTGGAGC
>JBEPXL010000170.1:0-7254 GCA_041641935.1 Desulfobacteraceae bacterium
GGAGCACCGGGGATTTATGATATTCAATGGGGGATCCGGAAAATCCGGATGATCGTACTCAGCCGGATTACGAAGTCGGAAAAAAACGCCCCGTGGCTGATGTTCAGTGCTGAATCGGACAAGGTCACATACGGTGCTGCCAGCTATCGCTGGAACAGTCCCGTCAGCAGCATCATCAACAAACTTTTCGAGCAATATCAGAAGGAAGGACTCGTTATGGCATACACCCTTGAAGATTTCCAGAAGGAAGTAAAAGAGGAAGTTCTGAAAAGTCTTACCAAAGAAGATATTGAACATTTGTTGAAAGAGCTTGCACCGGAGGATCGGCTGAAGGGATTAAGACCGGAGGACCGGCTGAAGGGATTAAGACCGGAGGACCGGCTGAAGGGATTGGGACCGGAGGACCGGCTGAAGGGACTCAAACCGGAAGAGATCGAAGAATATCTGAAGAAGATCAAGCGGTAAATGTTTCTCCTGTAGTGACCCCCAAAAACTGGACACGTTTTTGGGGGTCAGTTCAGTTTCCATCCAGAATATTATCCGTCAGCCTTTACACCCCATGTTTTTTGATCCCTCGTTCTGCAAAAACAGTGCGTCGTGTCCGGTCAGCATTTCCATTCAGTAATCGTACTTCAACATCACAATGACTTCCTGGGTACTGGTACGACGTTCCCGCTGATGCCGCGACAGTTCCGCTCATCGTAGTGCTCTGCTGAAACCAGCATCATCAAATGATTCTTCATTCAACCGCTGAAAAAGTTCGGACCCTTTTAAAAACACAGCAACTCTACGCACCATGCCATCTGCCGGAACAGCAAAACAAGCGTTTTGGAGATGGATTTTTTCTTCCAGTAAACATTTTTCCCCTTGACAAATCCTGAAAAACCATTAAATTTACCACACCAATAAGGGTAAACAGTTTCTCAGTTTACCGGCTGTTATTGGCTGCCTCCACATGACAGCCGGTAAAGCCAGCCCGTTCAAAGTGAAGGCGTTTGTTTTTTGGTTGCCTCAACTCCATAATCATTCAACTTACGTTTTCATTTCGAAGCATTACCACAAATATAGTCCATATTTTCTGTGTTGCCTCCACTTTGAATATGGAAAGGCAGGGTCTCCCCGGCTCTGCCTTTTTTTTATACAATCGCCGCCGGTGGATACTTGTGCAATGGATTTATGGATTGACGGCAGCGCGCTTTGCAGGCATCATAACCTCTTCCGAACCATAGACAGTAAATCAGGATTCTCGTTTCTATGATCAGTGTAGAAAACATCGACAAAAGCTTCGGCGATCAGGTACTGTTCGACGAAGCCAGCTTCCGCTTCAATGCACGGGAACGGGTCGGCCTTGTGGGCCGGAACGGTCACGGCAAAACCACCCTCTTCAAAATGCTCATCAGTGAAGAGTCCCCTGACGGCGGCAATATCGTCATTCCAAAAAACTACCGGATCGGCCATGTGCAGCAGCATCTCGCGTTTTCCGAAGAGACAGTCCTCAGAGAGGGAATGCTGGGTCTGCCGGAATCGGAAAAAGAGCACCACTGGAAAGTGGAAAAGATTCTGGCGGGGCTCGGGTTTTCCGAACGGGACATGGAACGGCATCCTTCCGAATTTTCGGGGGGCTACCAGGTCCGCCTCAACCTTGCCAAGGTTCTGGTTTCCGAACCGGACCTCCTGCTGCTGGACGAACCGACCAACTACCTCGACATTACCTCCATCCGCTGGATCAAGCGGTTTCTCAACAGCTGGCCCCGGGAACTGATGCTCATTACCCATGACCGCGGATTCATGGATGCGGTCGTGACCCATACCCTTGCCATTCACCGCAAAAAATTCCGGAAGATCGCCGGAGACACGGGCAAGCTGTATGAACAGATCGCCCAGGACGAGGAAGTCTACGAAAAAACCCGGCAGAATGACGAGCGGAAGCGGAAGGAGATCGAACAGTTCATTACCCGGTTCCGGGCCAAAGCACGCCTTGCCAACCTGGTCCAGTCCCGCATCAAGACCCTGGAAAAGATGGAAAAACGGGACAAACTGGAATCCCTCAAAGACCTCGATTTTTCCTTCCGGAGCAAGCCCTTTGCGGGAAAACAGCTCATGAATGTCGAACATCTCACCTTCGGGTATGAAGACAAACCGCCGCTTTTTTCCGGTCTCGATTTCATCGTCGGTCCCCGGGACCGGATCTGCGTCATCGGTAAAAACGGACGGGGAAAAACCACCCTGCTCAAACTGCTGGCCGGTTCCCTTTCGCCCCGGGATGGCATGATCAAATACCATCCAAAGACAGAAATGGGCGTCTATGAACAGACCAACATCAAAACCCTGGTCGATGAACGGACGGTCGAAGAGGAGATCATCTATTCCGACCCGGACATGGACCGTCAGAAGGCCCGGAACATCTGCGGGGCCATGATGTTCGAGGGGGATATGGCCCTCAAGAAAATCTCGATCCTCTCCGGCGGTGAAAAAAGCCGTGTCATGCTGGGTAAACTGCTGTCCGCGCCGGTCAACCTGCTGCTGCTGGACGAACCGACCAACCACCTGGACATGCAATCCTCCGACGCCCTTCTGGAGACGATCGATTCCTTTGACGGCGGCGTCATCATGGTCACCCATAATGAAATGTACCTTCATGCCCTGGCCGAACGCCTGATTGTGTTCCATGACGATGATGTGGAAATCTTCGAAGGCGGCTACGATCAGTTTCTGGAAAAAGGCGGCTGGCAGGATGAAGATACACCGTCCCGGCATGAACCGGCACCGGATGCGGTACGAAAACAATCCCCGCCGAAACCGGAACTGTCCAAAAAGGAGATCCGGAAGCGCCGTTCGGACATCATCACGGAACGGGCCAAAGTACTCAAACCGGTGGAGAAACGCATTACAGATGCGGAAAACACCATCGACGCCTGCGAAAAGGATCTGGAAAAACTGAATGCCGACATGCAGGCCGCGACGGAATCCGGTAACGGTGACAGAATTACAGAACTGGCCCAGGCCATCCATACCTGCCAGACAAAAATCGATGAGCAGTTTGAAGAACTGGAGACGCTGACGGAACTGCTGGAATCCAGAAGTGTGCAGTTTGACCGGAAACTGGCGGAACTGGAAGAAGCCGCCGGATAGCCCCGCCGGATTTGCTTTTGCAAGGGCGCATGGATTCTGCTATATATTTTGTATTCTCACAGGATCACGGATTCAACAGATGATCACCCATACTGGTACATGAGGAGGATTTTTTCATCATGGCGCTGAACAAGGAACTGCTGGATATTCTGGCCTGCCCCAAGTGCAAGGGGGATATTTACCTGAACCGGAACGAGGACGGCCTCATCTGCGACCACTGTAAACTGGAATATGAAATCAAGGATGATATTCCGATCATGCTGATCGAAGAGGCCAAACCGCTCCCCGATCAATCCTGACCGTCCATGAGTATTCCCCGGCCCCCTGCCCCGGCCAGACTGGTGATCGGTCTGTTCATGGGAGACAAAAGACTCCTGCCGCAACTGGCGGCGGCGCTGGTGGACCGGTTCGGGCCGGCGGATATGATCAGCCGCTGGATTCCCTTCGGCTTTACCCGGTATTACCAGTCGGAGATGGGCGCGCCCCTCTTCCGGCGGATGTTCGCCTTCCGGGAATTGATCGATCCGGCACGGCTTCCGGAGGTCAAACATGCCACCAATGCGCTGGAACAGGCATATATGGCGGATGGACGGCGCCGGGTCAACATCGATCCGGGGTATCTGGTCCGGGAACGGCTGGTGCTGGCGACGGGGAAAAATTTTACACACCGGATCTATCTGGGCAGTCAGATCTATGCGGACCTGACCCTGATCTACACAAAAGGGGATTTCCAGACGCTTCCGTGGACCTATCCCGATTACGCGGATGAACGGATGCTCATCTGGCTGCGTCAGGTCCGGAACCGCTACAGCCATGAGATCAAACAGGGAAATACATCATCATGATCAAAAGCATGACCGCCTTTTCAAGGGCGGAAAAAACCGGTGAGGAGATCACCGTAGCCATCGAAATCCGTTCCTACAACAGCCGGTATCTGGACCTGATTCTCCGGATTCCCCAGACCCTGCAGCCCGTGGAAGACCGGATCAAGAGCATGGTTTCGGAAAAAGTGGTCCGGGGCCGGGTGGAGGTGAAACTGCAGGTGGAAGAGGCGGGGGAAAAGACCTTTTCATATGAAATCGACACCGCCAGAGCCGAGGCCTATCACCAGGCCCTGACCCGGCTCGGGGAGCATCTGGACATGAACGCGGATGTTTCCCTGGATCATCTGACCGGCCTGTCCGGCCTGATCAGGCCGGTGGAACCGGAACAGGATGTGGAAAAAAACTGGACGGTGATCGCCCCCTGCCTGCAGGAAGCCCTGGACGGACTGGATGCCATGCGCCGGAAAGAAGGCGAATTTCTGGCCCGGGATTTTTCGACCCGGCTCGACAGCATCGAATCGACCATCGATCGCATCGAAACCGCATCCGAAGGGCTTCTGGAACACTACCAGGAGCGGCTGAAATCCCGCATTTCATCGCTGACCCAGGGAATGGTGGAGATCGATCCGGCCCGCATCGCCCAGGAAGCGGCCTTTCTGGCGGACCGGAGCGATATTTCAGAAGAGATCGTCCGGGCGCGGAGCCATGTGGGGCAGTTCCGCTCGATTATGGCTTCAGATGATTCCGAGGGACGGAAGCTCAACTTTCTGCTGCAGGAGTTCAACCGGGAATTCAATACCATGGGAGCCAAAACGGGCAATACCGATGTCTCCCATTTCGTCGTCAGTCTGAAGACGGAAGTGGAAAAAATCAGAGAACAGGTACAGAATGTGGAGTAATCGATTTGAAAAAAACGCAGAAAAGCCCGGGCCGTTCGGAGCAGGCCCTGCTGAACATCGGATTCGGAAGCACCGTCGTGGCGGAACGGGTGGTGGCCATTGTCTCGCCCAACTCCGCACCCATGAAACGGCTCAAGGATGAAGCCAAGGAAGACCGCCGTCTGATCGATGCCACCCACGGCCGGAGAACCCGCTCGATTATCATCATGGACAGCAACCATATTGTCCTGTCGGCCATCCAGGCGGAAACCATCTCCCAGCGGTACACGACGGTGAAGGACGGCAAGGAAGTGAAGGAAGAAGACGTGCAGTAAACCGTCACTCAGCGGACACAGGAAACCATGACCACAGACAAAGGCAGTCTCTTTATCATTTCGGCCCCGTCGGGCGCAGGAAAGTCCACCCTCTGCCAGGCCCTTCAGGACCGGTTTCCGGATATCCGGTATTCCGTCTCCTATACCACACGCCCTCCCCGGGAGGGAGACCAGGAAGGCGTCGATTACTATTTTATAGACGAAGAACATTTCCAGAGAGGCATCGAACGGAACGACTGGGCCGAGTGGGCCATTGTTCATGACAACTACTACGGCACGTCGGCACGGATTCTGGAGGATACACTGGCGGCGGGGCAGGATATGCTGCTCGACATTGACGTGCAGGGCGCCATGCAGATTCTGGAGCGGTTTCCCGAAAGCGTCACCATCTTTATCATGCCGCCTGACTTCGAAACCCTGGGGAAACGGCTGCGCAAACGGGGGAAGGACACCGAAGCGGTGATCACCCGGCGGCTGGAGAATGCTAAAAAAGAGATCGCCCAGAAGGACCGGTACCGGCATATTATCGTCAATGACCGGCTGGAAGACGCAGTGGAAGAACTGATCCGTCTGGTGAAGTCGTATCGCGAAAACAGCGCATGAAAACAGAAATTCTCTATGGTTTCCATCCGGTGCTGGAAACCCTCCGGGCCGGGCGGCGGCAGGTCATGGAGATCCGGATCGCCAGAAGCCGGTCCGCGGACCGGATGGCTGAGGTGATCGAAACGGCGGAAGCCCGGAATATCCATGTCAAAACGGTTCCGGCTGAATCCCTGAACGCCCATGCCGGTTCACCGCTTCACCAGGGTGTGGCGGCGCGGGTTTCCCCCTACCCTTTTGCGGGTGTTGAAGAACTGTTCCCGGCGGATGGACCGCCGTTTCTGCTTCTCCTCGACAGCATCGTCGATCCCCATAATCTGGGGGCGCTCATCCGGACTGCGCTGGGCGTCGGGGTGGACGGTGTCATTATTCCCGCAGACCGGACCGCAACGCCCACACCGGGGGCTGCCAAGTCCTCGGCGGGGGCACTGGAACATATCCGCCTCGCCCGGGTCACCAACCTGGCCCGGACCATGCAGGAACTGAAAGAAAAGGGCGTATGGCTCTGGGGACTGGACCGGGACGCGTCCGGAACGATTTTCGAAGGTGACCTCCGGGGAAGCCTGGGGCTTGTGATCGGGGGGGAAGAAAAGGGTATCCGGCCGCTGGTCAAAAAGCAGTGTGACATGCTGGCCGCCATTCCCCAGAAAGGCGCGGTCCAGTCCCTGAACGCTTCAGCCGCCGGGGCCGTAGTTCTGTATGAAGCCTTCAGACAGCGAAACTTCACGCCGCAGGCGTGACATACGAGTGTTGACTCTACAGTGAAAGGAGGATGGCATGGGCGAAAAAATCACCAGAAACAGCGATGGTTCCCTGACAATACCGGATAAACCTGTAATTCCCTTTATCGAGGGCGACGGCATCGGACCGGACATCTGGCACGCGACCCAGCTGGTCATCGACAGTGCGGTGGAAAAGGCCTATGGCGGAAAGCGGAAGATCGACTGGCTGGAAGTGGATGCCGGTGAAAAGGGGTTTGAGCGGACCGGGGAATGGCTTCCGGAGAAAACCCTCGATACCATCCGCGACAATATCGTGGCCATCAAAGGCCCCATGACCACGCCCGTGGGCAAGGGCATCCGGAGCCTCAATGTCGCCATCCGCCAGAAACTGGATCTCTACGCCTGTGTGCGGCCGGTCCGCTATATCGACACGGTTCCCAGTCCCATGAAGCATCCGGAGAAGGTGAACATGGTCGTCTTCCGGGAGAATACCGAAGACCTCTATGCCGGTATCGAATGGGAATCGGGAACGCCCGAGGCGGAGAAGCTCACTGCCTTTCTCCGGGATGAAATGGGAGCCAAAGTTCCCCCGCAGGCCGGGATCGGGATCAAGCCCATCAGCCCGAAAAACACGGCGCGTCTGGTCTCCAGCTACCGTCCGCCGGTTCCCATCTTCGCGGTCTGCACCGAGCCGCGGGTGCATCGGCAGCTCACCGCGGTCTGGGGGGTTCGCCCGGTCCTCTCCACCGAGGAGGAGATCAGC
>JBEPXL010000171.1:0-7229 GCA_041641935.1 Desulfobacteraceae bacterium
CCGTCAGGGTCAGCAGGGTCAGTTCGTTGTTGAACCGGAGTGTGTTTTCAATATCCAGCCGGGAAACATCCCCTTCCGCCTTGTTCGCCGCCGGGTTGGGCTGCGGCGGAACCCGTTCATACTGGCCCGGTGAAGTCTCCACCACAGTGCCGATGGCATCCCGGATGCCGCCGCCGTTCTTGATGGAGACCTGAACCGACGGATCCACAGATCTGGCGGCGGCCAGATTGGCGTCAGCCGTCAGGTTCCCCAGGTTCGTCTCCTGGGTCCGTACATCCTCCCGCAGACCGTTGAGGAAGACATCGGTTTCACCGAAAATCTGCGAGTCTTTCTGAATGACGATCTGGCTGACCGCATCGGTCAGGGTTCTTACGGCATTCCCTTTGGTTCCTTCGTCAAAGCCCGCCGAAGATGATCCCCAGAGCGTGGCCACGACGCTGTCCATTGCAGCGTAGACGCCGCTTTCCATGGGATCCAGACTGTCCGGTTTGATGGTTCCTTCGTCGTCAAAGGCGACCACTAGACGGCCCACATAGGAATATTCGCCGTCTGTACTGACGATCACCGCCGGATCGCCGTCGGCATTGGTGGTCACGATCGGATAGCTGTCGGCCGCCATATCCTCGGGCCGGAGTACATCCGTGCTGTCCGCCAGCAGGGTATCGGAACCGCCGGCAATGACGATATCCACACCGCGCAGCCTGCCGATCAGTTCCTGTTCCAGGGCGATCTGCTGGAGGTGGGTCGTCAGGATAATCTTGTCGATCCCCCGGGCCAGCAGACGGTCGATGACCGGCTGCAGAATCGCCGCCAGATCCGCCATGTCACTGGTCCCCGCGCCGGGATTCTTCACCTGGGTGTCTCCCGGTGAAGAGATTTCCTCCAGTCGCGGTGTGGTGGCCCCGACCACACCGAACTGCTCACCGTTCAGGTTGACGATGGCCGCCGGGGCAATCTTTGGTGCAGCGGCTGCGGCATCAGGGTCAGCAAGGGGGGATGCAAAGGCGTCGGATGGAAGAATCTGGTCGGTATAGAGGCCGGAGAGGTTGTCATCTCCGGAAAAATCGAGGTTGGCCGAAAGATAGGGAAACTGCGTTCCCAGCCAACGGGCTTCGCCGCCGTCCCGGATATCCGTCCCGATCACATCGGCGATAAAACTGGTTCCCGAATCGAATTCATGATTCCCGAACGCAGAAGCGTCGAATCCGATCAGATTCATGATGGCGATATCGATCCGGCCGCCGCCTTCCCGTGCATCGGGATTGTCGAGAACGTCCCGGAGAACCGGCCGCACGGAACTGTCGCCGGCCGCTGACAGGAAGGGGCCGGGGATATAGTTGTCTCCGGCGGAGATAATCAGGGTGTTCGGGTATTCTTCTTCCAGCGCATCGATAATCGCCGCGAAGTTGGGAGCGTTGTCGATGGCATTCACACCGCCTTCCAGATCGGAGGCATGAATCAGCTGCAGCATGGTTTCTACGTCGCTGTCGAAATTCGCCGTAACGGACATCGCTCCGTCAACCGTGAAGGTACAGGGACCGGTTCCGCTGCACGGTCCGCCGGTCCATCCAACAAATTCGGATTCATCATCCGGTGTGGCCGTCAGCGTGACTTCCGTACCTTCCCGGTACGGAAAGGAGCAGATTCCGTCAGGGCAGTCGAGCCTTCCGCCGCTGCCGGTGACGGTTCCGGAACCTGTTCCGGTCGTGTTGATATCCACAGCATAATAGTCGGTATCCGAATCGCTGCACCCGGCAACGCCGAGCAGCAGCACCCCTGCCAGCAGAAAATGGCGCCACTTTTTCATCTGTTCCTCCTTCATCGGTTAGATCGTGGGCAGTACAATGGGATCGCTGGAGAACCGGCATCTGGTTGTGCAGGAACCCTCCCATGAATTTGGTAAGCATGAAATGTTAGGAGGAGGTTAAAAAAATGTTAGAATGTGATAAACAGCGGCAGAAAGACGGAAAGTGTTTATTACTTATTCTGCTCTGCTTCCGTCTTTTCCAGAAACTCAGCAGCCCGGTCCGGAAAATCGGTGAAGACGCCGTCCACACCGACTTTGAAAAGAAAAATGTGCAGCAGTTCTTCAAAGCTGTCTGCATAATCCGGAATTCTGCCGGGATCAAGACGAAAAGTATAAGGATGAACCACCATCCCCGCCTCATGGGCTTCCCGGACCATATCCGTCACAACCAGATGATCCCGCCTGGATTCCCCGGTGACGATCATCGATTTCCAGGGACCGATGCCGTCGGCATAGGCGGCGATCTTTTTCATGGCCCCGGGTGCAAACATCCAGTCGTAGCGGTACGGCACTGCCGTTTCCCCTTTGTAGACCATTGTGATCTTCCACCGGGTTTCCGCCATCAGCTGGACCAGTTTCAGGGACATTTTCAATTCAGGCAGGAGATCGGCATGAATCCGCTGCAGTTCAACCGGATCAAAACACTGGAGATAAACCCGGTCCTCCTTCGTTGAATAACCGTACTGCTTCAGGATGTTCAGCACCGCCCTGCTGATATCCCTGCCGGCATGACGGTGGAAGGCAGGTGATTTGATTTCCGGATAAATACCGACGTTTTTTCCGGTGCTCCGGTTCAGTCCCTGAATCAGTTCGATTTCTTCTGCGAAGGTATGGATGCGGAAAGAGGATTTCCACAGCGGAAAGCGGTGCGGATAGACGGGAACCGCCTGATCGTCTGTGATGGTGAACCGTTCCGTCATTTCCAGTTGCCGGATCTCGTCCAGCGTAAAATCGATGACATAATACCGTCCGTCGTCCCGTTTTCTGTCCGGATAGAGATCGGCGACATTGGTCACCCGGTCCAGCATATGGTTATGAAGGACCACAATCCGGTGATCCCGGGTCATGACCAGATCCTGTTCAATGTAATCCGCACCCGTTGCATGGGCCATCGCTTTGGCTGCCAGTGTGTGTTCCGGCAGATAACCGGAAGCGCCCCGGTGGGCAATGATGATTTTGTCCGATGACATGGCCGGCAGCGTCGTCACAAGAAGGACGAGCAGCATGATGGACGGAAACAGCAGAATTTTTTTCATGAATGATGTTCCTTTTCAGTCCTGGGCCCGGTCCGCCAGGCCGTGCCGATATAGATCGCGGCAAGCACCAGAAATACCCCGAGCCAGTTGACTGGCGTGGTTGGCCGCTGAAACAGCAGCACATCCCAGACAAAGGCAAGGGCAGGCTGGAGCAGCAGGATCAGCCCCGAAAGTGACGCCCGGATTTTCGGCAGGGCATTGGTAATCAGAATCCAGCCCAGGGACTGGCTGAACAGGGCCAGTGCCGCCAGGGCAAAAAACGTTTTGACGTCCGGTATGGCAAAGGATTCCCCCTGAACCGGAATGTAGATTGCCAGAAGGGCGGCAGTGGTGAAGGAAACGACAGTCAATACATAAAAAATGGAAAGACCGGCCTGGTGGGACTGCAGTGTGCGGAGCGTCAGAATAAATCCGGCGTAGAAGACTGCCGCCGCAAATCCGAAATAAATACCGGTTTTATACACCGGTCCCAGTTGTTCCCACTGAATGCCGACGATCATGAACAGACCCAGAAAGGCGAGGGGAATGGAAAGCAGGTAAATCCGGCGGAGCTTTTCCCCCAGAAACAACACACCGATGCCTGCGAGAATGAACACCTGAAAATTGACGATAATGGTCCCGAGTCCCGGCCCGGTGTACCGGATGCTGTAATGATAACAGATCAGGTCCAGCGAAAAGATGATGCCGCATACCATGCACAGCAGCCAGTGCCGGATGCCCCGCCATTTCATTTCATGGCGCCAGAGGGCGGCGGGCAGCAGGAAAATGCCGCCGAAAAAGACACGGTAAAAGGCGGTTACGGTGGGGGTGGTATGGGCGATTTTGACCCAGACGCCGGAAAAGCTGATCATGACCGCCCCGATGATAAGGGTTATCATTGCCGGATGGAGGGCAGAAACCGGACGTGCCGGGGCTGTTTCCGTTTTAACGGAGGGAGGGCTGGGCATGGTTACACGATGGACTGGACTTCTGCATACAGTTTGATTTCATGGCTGCAGGTCTCCTGATACGGTTCAAATGAATGTTCGTGTCTGCTGATGATCACAGCCGGTACGGAAGCCGGCGGTGAAGCCGGATGGTTCTCAGGTCGATGACGGTATCATACACGAGGATTTCCACGCCTTTCTGCGCTGCCCGGCGCAGTCCTTCGCCATAGACAGGATCGATCCGGTCCGCAGGTTCAAATATGCGGGCGTCCATCCGCTGGACCAGAAAGAACATGACACAGCGATTTCCGGCCGAAACGAGTGTTTCCAGTTCTTCCAGATGTTTCTGTCCCCGGCTCGTTACCGCGTCGGGAAAGGCGGCAACACCCTTTTCCACCAGGGTACAGTTCTTCACCTCCACATAGCAGGGACGCCGGTCCGGGCCTGTCAGCAGGAGGTCGATGCGGGATCGTTCCCCGACCTTCACTTCTCTTCTGACGGTTTCATATCCCCGCAGTTCAGCAACAGCACCGGCCGCGATGGATTCCGCCGTCAGACGGTTCGGTACACCGGTATTGACGCCGACAAGGGAGCCGGGCATGTGGATCAGTTCCCAGGTGTATTTCAGTTTTCGTTTAGGGCTGTCCTGGCGGGAGAGGTAGACCGGGCGACCGGCTGTGCAGCAGGCGGTCATTTTTCCGGAGTTGGGACAGTGGGCGGTGACGGTCCTGCCGTCTTCCAGGCGTACATCGGCCAGAAACCGTTTGTACCGGCGGACCAGTGTGCCGGGAATCAGTTCCGGCCAGGGAAGGCCCGGAAAATCGGGGATGTCCTTCATGTCAGGAATTTGGGACATCGGGTATATTGCGGATGTTTCCGCCCCACTGGAGGAGATGCTTCGCGATAAAATGCATGATGTTCCGGTGGATTGTCTGGGCCTTGCCGGTGACCGGCATGGGATCACCAAAATGGAAATGAATGGTCTTGCCGGCATCGATGGGGCCGAAATCCCGCAGAAACCGGCCCTGTCCCTGAAAATCGCTCTTGAGGGCCACCGGAACCACCGGAACCCCGGCCCGCTGGGCCACCTTGATGCCCATTGTGTTGAAGAGAGCGCCGTCAAAGACGGTGCTGCGGGTCGCCTGGGGAAAGACGATCATGGACCTGTCCTGCGCCAGATGAGCCTGCCCCTGGGTCAGTACCATTTTCAGATCCTGCCGGGGATTCACCCGTGAAACGGCGATAGGGTGAACCGCCTGCATGATGGTCCCGAAAAAGGGATACCGCAGCAGCGATTCCTTGACGACAAAGGTTGTATCCTTGAACGCCAGTACAATGCCGGGAAGAAAAAGCGCATCGATCATGCTCATGTGGTTGGAGATGAAGACCAGGGGCTTTGTGCCGTATTCGGCTACAGCCTGCAGTCCTGTGACTTCGACGCGGCCCCCGACGGACTCGACTGCGTTAATGATACTGACAGAACCCTCGGCCCAGCGGTCCCGGTCCAGACAGCCGCTCCGGGCGATGCGGCTGTAGTGGAAAACGATTCGGATGAGTTGCGCGTAATAACCGGCTGACACGGCTTTGGGAATTTTACCGGCCAGAAACCGTTTTCGGTCAGGCGTTTGATAACCGCCACAGGTTCTCAGGGTGTTCCAGAATTCCGATTTGTTCATGATTCCTGCTTCTGCAAAGGTAAAGCGCCGGGTGTTCAGCATTTATCACTGGTAAGAGAAGAATTGCCGGTCAAAAAACGGATTCGGTCATTACTATGCTTTCCGCTGAATCTGCTGTTCAAACTCCGCCAGTTCCGGGACTGTCCGGATCGCCTCCTTTATGGTTCTGAGCCGGTCGAGTTTCCGGATACGCCGGATACGGGGCATCAGTTTCAGGCTTTCTTCACCGAACCGCAGATTCAGCCCCAGTTCGATGGCTTCCAGAAGACCTTCCCGGATGCCCTGGTATTTTCCCTGTTCAATTCCCTGTTCAATTCCCTGCTCCAGCCCCTTGTCATACCCTTCTTTTCTGGCAAGTTTTTCAATGCTGGTAATATACGGCATTTTCTCTTCCTCCATCATCCGGATGGTTTCTTCCCTGAACTGAATATCCAGTTCTTCCGGCAGTATCAAAAGCCAGTCGATGAACCGGAACAGTTCCAGAATATCTTTTCGACCGTATCCCCGGCGGATCAACAGCCGCATCAGGTGGAGTTTCCACCGTTTCCGTTCCTGGCCGTCTTTCACGGAACGGGATTTCAGGTGCGCCATGATGACCATCGAGAATGGATTCGGATCATTTTCCAGTTTATCCCAGTTGCCTTCAAAATCCAATACCTTGATCGTCGGAAACCGGAATATCAGTTCACAGTCCCAGCGTGATCTGTGATACTCTGACGGCCGGTAAGACGGGGAATCATCGGTCAGGACCGCGAGGCTGATCACTTCCATATCATACCGGTCGTCGATCCGGTAGTTGTAGATGTACATTCGCCTCGGGAATTCCCGGTCCCGGTAGCCCTGCACTTCGATATGGATCAGCAGCCACGTTTCACCGCCGTTTTTGAGAAATACCTTGACCAGTTTGTCCACATGGCGGCGACCGGTTTCTGAATCCCGGACGATCTTTTCCAGTTCCTTGTCCATAAACTCATATCCGGCAGTCCAGTCAATATCCCGGTACATCTTCGGAAAGCAGAATGCCATGAATGCTTCAAAGTAAACCTCAAGCGCTTCTTTCCAGGGGCTGTCATAATCCGTACCGGTTGTATCCTGCTGCATCATAAATCATCCTCCCCCAACCCATCCATCCCCCGCACAACCCGAAGAATCCGCTCCCGGTCCGCACTGTTTTGAATATGACGTCCCGCATCCTCCAGTACCGCCCGTGCCTGGTCCAGAAGGATCTCTTTCCTGGCCGTGTCCGGCGCTAACTGATGCAGGGTTTTGACCATCCGGAGCAGCCGCCGTATGATAAAGGGATCACTTTTACCGTACTCACGGATGGCGGCAAAGCAGTCATAAAGCAGTTCCGCAAAGGTGCTTTCATTGAACCGTACCCGGAGCATATCGTCTCCGCTGAAAACACCTTTGTAATCGGGTATGCGCATTCGTACTGCAAACAGGTCGGAGAGATAATCCATGGCATTGATGGCCGTGCCCGGATCATTAATGCCGGGGCTGAGGGCCTTGATGGCGATTTCGGTGATCTGCTTGAATCCGAACAGGTAATTTTCTGACGGCA
>JBEPXL010000172.1:0-7250 GCA_041641935.1 Desulfobacteraceae bacterium
CGGTTCACAGGTAAAGACCATGCCCGGTTCGAATTTCCGGTGAAGCCCCCCGTAATCATGGACATCGAGGCCCATATGGTGGGAGGTGCCGTGCATGAAGTACTTCCGGTAGAGCGGTTCATCCGGGTTCTGGTCTTTCACCTCCGCCGCATCCAGAAGCCCCAGTCCGATCAACTCTTCCTCCATCGCCTTTCCCACCCGCTTCTGGAATACCCTGAGGGTGTTGCCGGGGCGGAGCATGTCGATGGCGGCTTTCTGCACCCGGCGCACGGCATTGTAGACCACCCGCTGGCGGTCGGTAAACCGGCCGCTGACCGGCACGGTCCGGGACAGATCGGAGGCGTAATTGGCGTATTCGGCCCCGAAATCCATCAGCACCAGGTCACCGTCCTGGCACTGTTTGTCATTTTTGACGTAATGAAGGACACAGGTGTCGGCGCCGGATGCGACAATCGGTGCAAAGGCCGGACCCCGGGAGCGGTTTTTCATGAATTCATGGACAATTTCCGCCTCGATTTCAAATTCCCACACGCCGGGACGGATAAAGCCGAGAACCCGGCGGAATGCCCTGCCGGTGATGGCACTGGCGTGCCGGATCAGTTCCACTTCGATGGCGGATTTGACGGCACGGAGCTGATGCATGACCGGCGCGCTCCGTTCGTATTTGTGAAGGGGGAACGCCTTTTTGCACCACTTGATAAACCGGTCGTCCCGGGTTTCCACCGTCAGATCGACCCGGAGATGTTCATTGGTGTTCAGGTAAATGTACTCTGATTCCAGTGCCAGAGACCGGAATATGTCATTGAACCGGGAGGTCCAGTAGACGGTTTTGATGCCCGAGACGTCGGATGCTTCGGAAAGGGTGAGTTTCTGTCCTTCCCAGACGGCAATCTTCTCGCTGGTCTCCCGGATAAAGAGGATTTCCCGGTGTTTTTCCTCCACTGCGCCGGGGCAGACCAGCAGAATCGTCTCCTCCTGATCGACGCCGGTCAGGTAGAAGAGATCGGTCTGCTGGACAAACGGATGGATGCCGTCCGCGCTTTTGGGCATCACGTCGCTGGACTGGAATACCGCAATGGAAGCGGGTTTGATATGTTCGACAAACCGGCGCCGGTTTTCGATGAACAGGGCCGGATCGATGGGATGATATTTCATCAAGTCTCCATATGTTCAGCCGCAGCATCCGGTTCTTCCGGAAGCTGCGGACGGGTTCGGTTACAGCAGTCGGTCAATCAGAACATAGCAGGCGTACCCGACGCCCCAGGCCGCGATCGTCAGAATTCACGGCCGGCAGAAGGGGGAACCTTTCAGCTGCCATGCCAGAATGCCGAAGGCGAGCAGGGCCGCGATGACGCCGATCACTTTCGCCACAATATCCTCCTCTATACCATCTTATACAATGGAATCCTGGATGCGGGTGTCAAACACCCGCTGGCTTTTCCGGACCGAACGGGGCAGTGTGCCGTAACCGACGATCTCCACCGTCGGGGTCACCAGCACCTTCCGTTTCATTTCCCGGACCAGCCGAAGGGTCAGGTCATCAGACTGTTCCGCCGGCACATTCTCTCCCCGCTCCACGACCAGCCGCATAATGCCCCGCTCGGACGGATCACGGCTCAGATGAATCTGGTATTCGGAGCCGAGACCGTCAATCCCGGAAATGATGGCATCGATGGTCGAGGGATAAATATTGACGGCCCGGAACTTGAACATGTCATCGGTGCGTCCCCTGATCCGGGAGTGCCGTGGCATGATGGTGCCGCAGGTACAGGGATCGGGCAGAATGCGGGTAATGTCCCGGGTACGGTACCGGATCAGCGGAACCGCCTCCTTGCAGAGGGTCGTCACCGCCATTTCGCCCCATTCGCCCTCCGGCAGCGGGGTCAGGGTGTCCGGATCGAGAATCTCCACCAGATAATAATCGGCCCAGTAGTGAATACAGTCGTGGTGGGGGCATTCGATGCCGGTTCCGGGGCCGTAAAGTTCGGTCAGGCCGGTAATGTCGAAGAGTTCCGCACCGCCGAATAGATCGGATATTTTCTGCCGCATCGAAACCGAAGACCGCTCGGAGCCATAGATAATCTTTTGAATGCGAATCCGGTCTGTCAATCCCCGGCGGTGGATTTCTTCGGCCATGAGCAGCCCCATGGAAGCGGTACAGCAGAGGACGGTCGGCTGAAGGTCTTCCAGAAACTGGCACTGCAGATCCACGTTCCCCGGGCCGACCGGCAGGGCCATGGCCCCGAGCCGTTCACAGGCGGCCTGAAAACCGGCACCGGCCGTCCAGACGCCGTATCCCACCGCGATCTGGACCCGGTCCGCCGGGGTCACACCGGCCATTTCCAGTCCCCTGGCAAAAAAGAGTGTCCAGTCGTTCACGTCTTTCCGGGTGTAGCAGAGGTTCTTCCGCTTTCCGGTGGTGCCGCTGCTGGAGTGAATGCGGACCACCTGCTCCTGGGGAACCGAGAGGAGGGGCAGGGGATAACCGTCCCGCAGATCGTCGGCGGTGGTGAAGGGCAGTCTCCGGAGGTCTTCCAGACACCGTATATCGGCCGGGGTCACCCCGGCCCGTTCGAATTTTTCCCGGTAGGCGGGAGAACCTTCACAGGCATGCGCCACGGTCCATTGAAGTCCCTTCAACTGGTGGGACTTCAGTTCCGCTTCCGTCGTGAATGTCGGCATGAATCGCTGGAATTTCATTGATCGGTGAACGTACTCCTGTGGTCATGAGGGTTCAGAACAAGATGGTGAACGGAAACCGCCGGGACGGCGGACGGGGAAAGCCGTTACTCCCCTTCCGCAAGAACGCGGATGACGCTTTCGTGGAGCCATCCTTCCCCCCCGGTGCGGGTGCGGACTTTGTACCACTCGCCGCGCTGTCCCAGTACGATAAAACGCCTTGCTTCCTCTTCGATATACAGGACAGCGGAATCAAGATTCGGGTCCGACCGGACATTGGACCGGGTGG
Source organism: Desulfobacteraceae bacterium (assembly GCA_041641935.1). Lineage (GTDB taxonomy): Bacteria > Desulfobacterota > Desulfobacteria > Desulfobacterales > Desulfococcaceae > JBEPXL01. The sequence goes on from JBEPXL010000172.1 coordinate 2,969, forward strand.
TGGTGATGATCATCTGCCAGCCTTCGGGCGTTTCTTCGGCAACCGCTTCCTGCGGTTCCATTTCTTCATCGGCTTCGTCCACCGGCCGGATGTATTTGGAGGGAATCCATCCGGCGGAGCCGTCGCCCATTTCAATCTTGAGCCATCCGTCGCGGGTCCATGCCAGCAGCGGGTACTCCTCGCCGATCAGCCCCTGCCCTTTGACCGGAGACTGATAGGACGGGGAAAAATGGATGGTGACCACATCCCGGAAGATCGATATCTTGCGGGGGACTTTCCGTCCTTCCCGGAGTGCTTCGGCGGCGTCGATGATCTCTTCTGAGCCCGGCTGCTGAAACGGTCGTGGCGTACCGGTTTCCGGTGCAGAAGCAGCGGGAGGGGGGGCGGCAGCGGTCGGCGGTGATTCCCCGGGTTCTGACTGCCGGTGGAATGGACCGGTTCCGGGACTGCTGCCGGGAGCGGGCTGTGCAGACGGGGCATAGGCGCTGGCCTGGGCGCTCCGGAGCAGGTTGTCCCACTGGTGCAGGGACCGGGACAGAGCGCGGGTCAGGGCCATGGTGCCTGTTGTCGTTACCTGTTCCGGCAGGGGGGCAAGGCCGACGGCGGCGTAGATGCGGGCGGCGGCATTTTCCATTTCGGCAAAGGCGAAGTGATACCGCATCCGGGCGATCAGGGTTTCCGTATCTTCCCGCAGGGCTGCCGTATCCCCGTTGCGGACGTTCAGACGGGCATTGACATCTCCCAGCATCCGCGACAGCTGATAGGCTTCCCGGGCCAGCGCGTACCGCTGGCGGGCCAGGTGAACCTGGGTCAGGATCGCCATGTTGAGGGGCAGGCGCTGCGCTGCGGCCGGTTCGGGGGAGAACAGCTGCTGGGCGACCTGAAACCCCACATCCCGCCAGTCGGTGGGAATAAAGCCGCTGTCATCATATCGTTCATCAAAATTGATTCCCGGCTGAAACCGGCTCAGCGCCTGGCGGGTTTCATATACACCGACACCGGCGCCACCTGCTGCCTCCTTCAGTTCCGGACGGTAGACCAGTGCAATGGATTCCAGGGCGGTCATCGGACCGGTGATGGTGGGAACCGTGGGCCGGTTCCAGTCCGGTGAAACGATCTGGAACGGGGTTCCCGGGTTCAGGTTCATCAGCACCGCCAGATCGGACCGGACAGGCGTCAGCCGCTGTACCAGATCCCACAGAATCCGTACCTGTTCGATCAGCCAGCGTCGCTGTTCCAGTTCTTCCCGGGACGGTTGTCCGACCGTCTGCCGGGACTGCTGAAGGGCGGCCCTGGCCCGGTTCAGAAGAGATTCCGCCTCGGGAAGCAGTTGTTCGGCACTGGCCGCCCGGTAGAAGGCATACCGTGTCTCCTGCAGAATATTCTGAAATGCCTTGTTCCGGATCTCCGCCTGAAGACCGGCGGGTGTCGGCTGTCCGGTGGTTTTGGTGTAAAGGATGCCGAAATCGAGGATATTCCAGAGGGTGGTCATCTCGTCCGCCAGCCGTTCCTGGCCGCCTGTTTCCAGCCCCTCGGGGCGCGGGCCTTCCCCGTATCCGGCAGAATGGACCAGGGACTTGAGTCGCTGAAAGTCGGGAGATTCTGTGCGGGCCTGCCGCAGGGCCGTCTCCATGCGCATTACCTCTGTATCGATGCGCTGATTGACAGCGCGGGCCAGCGCTTCATACAGGGTGATCGGTGCATTGACCGGCTCCTGAGCGGCAGGCCGGGACGGCGGTGTGCCGGTATCGGTTCCCTTATCGCTGCCGGACGGCAGGGGCAGCAGTGTACAGCCGCTCAGCAAGAAGAACGCAGCGATGACCATAATCCAATTTTTACACACCGGATTCCTCCTTCTGTCTCTTTGCTGACAGATCGTAGTGAGGGGGACCGGATCTGCAGATGGCTCCCCCGGATGATTCCGCCTCCTCAAAAGCAGGTATGGTCGGCTTTGTCAAGCCGAATATCGGTCAGGGCGGCGGGCATGGCATTTGGTTCTGGAATTCCCTTGACAATTCGAGGCAATCCAGTAAAATAACCGGATTTCCAAATTGGAGTCAACCCCTTTATCCTTGCTCCGAACCTGTTTCGGGGCTGTTAATCCAGAAGGAGACTGCATGAGACGTTACGAAACCATTGTACTGATCGATCCCGATATTCCGGAGGAACAGCGGGAGCCGATATTTGACCGGGTGCGGGAAATCATCCCCACCGATGGTGGATTTCTGATCCAGTTTGACGACTGGGGCGTTCAGAAGATGGCCTATGAAATCCAGAACAAGCCCCGGGCCTATTATGTCCGCCTGGAGTACTGCGGCGTCGGAGCGGCGGTGGATGAAATTGAACGCGGATTCCGGATTGATGACCGGGTGATGCGCTATCTGACGGTGATGCAGGACGATAACCCGGATGTGGAGGCGATTCAGCAGATGATGTCCGAGACAGAGGCTGCCGCCGCCGAACAGGCCGCATCCGAAGAAGTCACCGGAGAAGAAGCCGCCGGGGAAGAAGAGACCCAGGCAGAAACCGCGGAAACATCCCCCGGGACCGAAGAAACCACCGAAGCTGCAGAGGAGGAATAAAGATGGCATACCGTCCCAAACGGAGAAAAAGAAGAATATTTCATCGGCGCAAAGTCTGTCGTTTCTGTGCAGACAGCAGCATGATCATCGATTATAAGGATCCAAAGACACTGCGGTACTTTGTCACCGAGCGCGGCAAGATTATCCCCCGGCGGATTTCCGGATGCTGTGCCAAACACCAGCGTTCCCTCACCACCGCCGTGAAACGGGCGCGGGCTGTCGCGCTGATGCCCTACGTCGGGTCTGTGGAAGCCTGATCCCGAACCGGAGAAACCGATGCTGAGCCAGGGGGAGGCGGCGAAGGAGATTGGAAAAGGGGTGGCGCTGGCCGGGCTGATCTTTTCCCTGTCGGTGCTGATCCCCGTCTTCGGCTTCTTCTTCACCATCCTGATGCCGCTGCCCACGCTGTTTTACCGGATCAGGCTCGGCCGGTACAGCGGGGCATTCGTGCCGGTCATTTCCGGCCTGATCATCATTTTACTGCTGGGCCGGGTCTCGTTCGATCTGCTCTTTTTCGCGGAGATGCTGCTGCTCGGTTTTGCAATGGCCGAGGCGATGGAGATGCAGCTGTCCGTCGAGAATACCATCCTATCGGCATCCGGTGTCGTTCTCGGAACCGGCGGGATTCTGATGATCGTTTACGGCAATCTTACCGGAACAGACCTGCCGACGCTGATATCAGCGTATATCGGCAAAAATCTGGAGATGTCCCTGATGCTGTACAAAGAGATGGGCGTCTCGCCGGAGAATATACAGGCCATAGAGGATACACTGGATACCGTCCAGTATGTACTGGTACGGGTGCTGCCCGGCATGGCCGCCGCGGCGACCCTGTTTCTGTCCTGGGTGACCCTGCTCATGGCGCGGCATCTGCTGAAAAAACGGGGTCTGTTTTTCCCCCGGTACGCGACACTCAATCAGTGGAAGCCGCCGGAGGCCCTGGTCTGGGCGGTGATCGGCTGCGGTCTGCTGCTCATTCTGCCGGACCGGCCCGTCCGGATGATCGGACTCAATGGCCTGATGATTCTGATGACCATCTATTTTTTCGGCGGCATCGCCATTATTTCCTATTTCTTTGAGAAAAAGCGGCTTCCGGTGGCGTTCCGGTTTTTTGTCTACAGTCTGATTGCGCTGCAGCAGTTTTTCTGGCTTGTGGTGATCGGCCTCGGTTTCTTCGATATCTGGCTCAATTTCAGAAAAATAGAGAACAAAAGCGAATAATACCGTATCAATACGGAGGATATAAGACCAATGAAAGTGATACTGACAGAAACGATTTCCTCCCTGGGCATTATCGGCAGTGAAGTCGATGTGGCCAAAGGGTATGCCCGGAATTATCTTCTTCCGCAGAAAAAGGCGGTTCCCGCCACCGCTGCCAGCCGGAACCGACTGGAGCAGGAAAAGAAAAAGTTTGAAATGCAGGTCGCCAAGGAGAAGGAGTTTGCCGAAGAGATGGCCAAACGGCTGGAAGGCGTCAGCTGCGACATCGCTGCAAGGGTGAGTGATGAAGACCGCCTGTACGGCTCGATCAATGAACGCGATATCGTCGCTGCTCTGGCCGCACAGGGAATCGAGGTCGAGAAGCGGAGCGTACTGCTTCCGGAGCCGATCAAAACCCTGGGCTCCTATCAGATCCCGATCCGGGTGTATACCGATGTTGAACCGGAAATAACGGTCAATGTCGTTCCGGAAGAAGAAGC
>JBEPXL010000173.1:0-7245 GCA_041641935.1 Desulfobacteraceae bacterium
GGCTGCAACTGTCCGCAATGGACGAAAATGATCCCCTGGACCGGATTCTCGATCCGGCAACACCGGTGGTGCTGGTGGAGATGAACCATGAGGGATGTCACCAGTCCTCTCCGGATGAGGCCGACCTGATGGCCCGGCTGGCGATGCGGCTGATGCGGGATTACGATGTCAGTCCGGAACAGATTGCGCTGATTTCTCCCCACCGGGCACAGAACAATGCCATTCTCCGGCGGCTGGGGGAACTGCTGGGCGATGACCAGGAAGCGGACACCATGCCCCCGGTCGATACGGTGGAGCGGATGCAGGGGGCGGAACGGGATGTGATTCTGTTCGGCCTGACCAGTTCGGACCCGGACCACGTCACGTCGGAATTTCTGAACCACCCGAACCGGTTCAACGTGGCGATCACACGGGCACGGAAGAAACTGATCGTCATCGGCAGCCGGACCTTTTTCTCCGCGATTCCGGGAACGGAAAAGGGGCTGCGGGACAATGCCTGCTTCAAGGCGTTTTATGAATACTGCAGAGAATCGGGCAAAGAATCGGAAGGACTGGTGCGGTATGAATCGCTGCCGGAGAGAAAATGAAAGAGAATCGGAAAGCAAGGCGGGCACAGGTGTGCCCGCCCCGGTTCAAGCCATCATGAATTACTTAAAGGGCGGCGAATACATCAGTCCGCCGTTGGTCCAGAGGGCATTCAGCCCACGATCCAGACCGAGGGCGGTATCCGGACCGACGTTCCGTTCAAACACCTCACCGTAGTTGCCCACCTGTTTGATAATGTTGTAGGCAAACTTCTCGTCCAGACCAAGCGCTTTGCCGTTTCCTTCCGTCACCCCCAGAAACCGCTGTACTTTCGGATCCGTACTCTTGAGCTTCTCATCCACGTTCTTGGAGCTGATGCCCAGTTCCTCGGCGTTGATCATGGCCAGCACGGCATAATCAACGATGTCCCGCCACTGGTCATCCCCGTGGCGGACGGCCGGCGCCAGGGGTTCCTTGGAAATGATTTCGGGCAGGATCATGTAATCCGCCGGTTTCGGCGCAACGGCACGGATGCCTGCAAGCTGGGAGGTATCCGAGGTCAGAGCGTCACAGCGACCGGAAAAGAAGGCCTTGCTCAGTTCCGCCGTCTGCTCGATCACCACCGGCTTCCATTCCATATCATTGGCACGGAAGAAATCCGCCGCGTTCAGCTCCGTCGTGGTGCCGGGAAGGACGCATACGGTGGCGCCGGCCAGTTCCTTTGCACTCTTGAGCCCCAGGCTCTTGGGAACCATGAACCCCTGGCCGTCATAGTAGTTGACCTGGGCAAAATTCAGCCCCAGCGCCGTGTCCCGGCTGAGGGTCCGGGTGGCGTTCCGGGCCAGCACGTCAATCTCGCCGGACTGAAGCGCCGTAAACCGCTGAACCGCGGTCAGGGGGATGAATTTCACCTTGGCCGCATCGCCGAATACCGCCGCGGCAACCGCCCGCCCCGTATCCACATCGAGGCCCTTCCATTCTCCTTTTTCATCGGGCTGCCCGAAACCGAAGAGCTGTCCGTTCACGCCCACAGTGACAAATCCCTTGTTTTTTACCGTGTCCAGGGTTTCACCGGCCAGTGCCGCCGCCGGCAGGGCCATGCAGACCATGATTGCCAGAATCAGACCATACTTCACAACTCGTTCCATTAACATTTCCTCCATAAGTGTTTTGGGTGAAACAGGGTGATGGGCAAAACGTCGAATAAAACGTCCTGCCGGACAAAAACAAGCCACAAAACGGGAAAAAGTTAGCACAAAGCGTCATCCGTGGCAAGAAAAAGCCGAATTCAGTCCACGGAAGGGTTGAAAATACGCAAAAGAAAGTATATAGTGCACATTCCCGTTGTTGACGAGCGGAGGGAGACGGCCCAACCCCCTGAATTTCATGCCTATCCCATAGAACACCTTTTTTGTCCGGTCCCGCGTGTACCCACGCCGCCAGCCTGACAACCTGTAAAGGAGAAATATAAATGTGTCGTTTATTTGCGATTACAAGCAAGGAACCCTTGTCTCCGATGGTCGCTGTTGAAGCCCTCGACGTAATGCGCGAAGGCCATGACGGCTCCGGTGTCGGCCTTTTTCTGCGCGACCTCGGCGGCTCGTTCGAAGAGATGAAAGACGCCCCCATCCTGTCGGGGATATTTACCAAAGAAGGCATCAAACGCCTGGATATGTATATGATGGACAAGGGCTTCATGACGAAGTACAAGATTTCCATCAAGGTTGCCAATGCCCCCCCTCCCGGTGTTCCCAAACGGGATGTATACCTGATCCGGGCCTATGAATATCCGAAAGAGTGGGAAAGCCTGAGCCAGGACGAACTCTCCGTAAAACTGGTGGAGACCCGCCTGGATCTCCGCCGGATGGGCGAAGAAAAGCAGGACATGATCGTCTTCTCCTTCTGGCCGGACGTGATCATGATCAAGGAGATCGGTGATCCGCTCGAGGTCGCCACTCATCTGAATCTGAACCGGAAAGAACTGAAAGCGCGGGTGATCATGGCCCAGGGACGGCAGAATACCAACTACGCCATCAATCTCTACGCCTGCCATCCCTTCTTTCTGGAAGGATACTCGACCATGACCAACGGCGAAAACACGGCCTTCGTTCCGATCAAGGAGTACCTGTTGTCCCGGGGGGTTCCCGGCTACACCGGGTACCAGTCCGACTCGGAGGTCTTCACCCATATTCTCCATTACACCCAGAAGAGCCTGGGGCTGGGGCTGGACGGCTACAAGCATATCATTACGCCGCTCAAAGACGAAGACATGGAAAACCATCCGGACAAAGCGATGCTCCGGTCCCTGAAAAACAGCTGCCGCCGGCTCATCATCGACGGTCCCAACTGTGTCATCGGCTCTCTGGCCGATCACAGTCTGTTCATGGTCCAGGACCGGAAAAAACTGCGACCGGGCGTTGTCGGCGGAAAGCCGGGCATTTTCGCCTTTTCATCGGAAATCTGCGGTCTGGATTCCGCCATTCCCGACCGCGACAAAAGCAAGGATTTTCAACCCATGTATCTGGACACGGCCATTGTCGGTCCGGATCGTCAGGAGGTCAAGATATGCCGTCAAACAGACCCGTTACCCCTTCTACACTGAGTGTAAAGGATCTGCCCTGGCAGATCGACTGGAACAAGGACAAGTGTACCCTCTGCGGGAGCTGTACGGCCATCTGTCCGGTTCATGCCATTGAACTGGGGGTCTACCGGAAACGGCAGATTCGTGCCTCCATCAGTCTCGACAAGGACTCGTCCAACGAATACGGGGTATTCTACGGCATCCGCCAGAAGACGGATCCGGCCTACGCCTGCATCGGGTGCGGCATGTGCAACATGGTCTGTCCCAATGACTGTATCATCCCGCTCAAGAGTGACGAGCCCGACAAGCTCAAGTACCACATGGACCGGGGCGGCCAGCCCAGACGCCGGGGCGGACGCCGGAATTCCAATGACAGTGTACTGGACCAGATCAAGTTCATCCGGATTTCCATGCTCACGGACCCGGCCCTGGACGCGGGACGGCACGAATTCGAACTCCGGACGCTTCTGGGCCGGATACTGCCGCCGGAAGAGAACCTGAAATTCCTCCGGGAAAACGGCTGGACCCCGCCGGTGCGGGAGATTTATCCGCTCATCATCGGGGCCATGTCCTTCGGGGCGCTTTCGCCCAACATGTGGGAGGGGCTTCAGATGGGGGTCGCCTACCTCAACGAGGAACTGGGAATGCCGGTGCGCATTTCCACCGGTGAGGGCGGCTGCCCGCCGCGGCTTCTCCGGAGCCGCTTTCTCAAGTATGTCATCCTCCAGATCGCCTCCGGCTACTTCGGATGGGACGAAATCATCCATGCCATCCCGGAAATGAAGGTCGATCCCTGTGCCGTGGAGATCAAGTACGGCCAGGGGGCCAAGCCCGGCGACGGCGGGCTGCTGATGTGGTACAAGGTCAACGACCTCATCGCACGGATCCGGGGCGTGCCCAAGGGGGTCAGCCTGCCGAGTCCGCCGACCCACCAGACCCAGTATTCCATTGAGGAGTCGGTGGCCAAAATGATCCAGTCGATGTACATGGCCTGGGGCTTCCGGGTGCCGGTCTTCCCGAAGATTTCGGCCAGTTCCACATCCCTTGCGGTGCTCAACAACCTGACCCGGAACCCGTACGCGGCCGGGCTGGCACTGGACGGCGAAGACGGCGGAACAGGGGCGGCCTACAATGTTTCCATGAACCACATGGGCCATCCCATCGCCAGCAACCTCCGCGACTGCTATCTCAACCTGGTGAAGCTGGGCAAGCAGAACGAGATTCCGATCCTGGCCGGAGGCGGCGCCGGAAAGAACGGCAACCTGGCGGCCAACGCCGCGGCCCTGATCATGCTGGGGGCCAGTGCTGTCGTCAGCGGCAAGTATGTGATGCAGGCGGCGGCCGGCTGTCTCGGCTCCGAAGGGGACCGGTGCAACATCTGCAACATCGGCCTCTGCCCCAAGGGCATCACTTCCCAGGATCCCCGGCTCTACCGGCGTCTGGATGTGGAGGACGTGGCCCAGCGCGTGGTCGATTTCTACCTCAGCTTCGATACGGAAATGAAGAAAATATTCGCGCCCCTCGGCCGCTCCACATCACTGCCCATCGGCATGTCCGACGCACTGGGAATCAACAACAAGGATGCGGCTGACCGCCTGCAGATCAAATATACGGTGTAAGGAGCGGTATGGAGAGATTCATGGATAAAGAACAGTACTATCGCATATCCGGGAAAATAGACGGGATCCGCATCGAATCCCGCGTTCTGGAGGAACAGATTCAGGAGGCGATCACCAGCGGCCACCGCCATCTGGAAATCGATGCCTTCGGTCAGCACGGCATCGGGGGCCGTCTCTGGAAGGCGGACAATGAACCGGTCCACGTCCGCATTTCCGGGGCGTCCGGCCAGCGGACCGGCTCCCTCGGCTTTCCCAACACCCTGATCGACATCCTCGGTCCGACCTCCGATGATGTGGGCTGGCTCAACAGCGGCGCCCAGATCGTCGTCCACGGCAACGCCTCCAACGGGGCCTGCAACGGCATGGCCCAGGGCAAGGTATTCGTCGCCGGCAACATCGGGGCCCGGGGCATGACCATGACCAAGCACAACCCCCGGTTCGCGCCGCCGGAACTCTGGGTACTCGGCTCGGCCGGTGACTACTTCGGCGAGTTCATGGCCGGGGGCGTTGCGGTCATCTGCGGTCACAATCCCCAGACACCCGACAACATCCTCGGATACCGCCCGCTGGTCGGGATGGTCGGCGGCAAGGTCTTCTTCCGGGGCCCCCACAAGGGCTTCAGCCAGGTGGATGCCAAAATGATTCCCATCGGTGACGCCGACTGGGACTGGCTGCGGAAGAACATGAAAATCTATCTGGAGCATATTCACAAACTCGACCTGTTCGAAATCCTGAGCGAGCGGGAAGAGTGGCAGCTTCTCACCACCCGGACCCCGCAGGAAAGACTGTCCCACCATAACCGCTCCATGTCATCTTTCCGGGCCGAGGTATGGGACGGTGAACTGGGTAAGGGCGGCCTCATCGGCGACCTGACCTCCCTGGACCGGCGTCCGATTCCGCTCATTCCCACAGGCATGCTGCGGCGGTATGTACCGGTCTGGGAGAACAAAAAATATGCCGCTCCCTGCGAAGCCTCCTGCCCCACCGGCATTCCGGTACAGGACCGGTGGCGGCTGGTCCGGGAGGGCCGGGTGGACGAAGCCGTGGATCTGGCCATGAGCTACACCCCGTTTCCGGCCACCGTCTGCGGATATCTCTGCCCCAACCTCTGCATGGAAGGCTGTACCCGCCAGACCGTTCTGCTGCCGTCGGTGGATATCACCAGACTCGGGCAGGAAAGCCTCAAGGCCGGACTGCCGGAACTGCCGCCCCCGACGGGCCGGAAAATCGCGGTCATCGGCGGCGGGCCGGCCGGAATTTCCATTGCCTGGCAGCTGCGCCGGAAAGGCCATGAAGCGGTCATTTTCGATACCGCCGGTATCCTGGGCGGAAAGATCGCCTCCGCCATCCCCGAGACCCGGATTCCCAAAGAGGTATTCGAGACGGAAATCGAGCGGGTCCGGAAAGTGATTCCGCAGGTTCACCTGCAGCAGCGGCTGCGGAAGGAAGACGTGGAGCAGCTCCGGGAAGATTACGATTTTATCGTCATCGCCACCGGAGCCCAGAAACCCCGTTCCCTGCCGATTCCGGGCATTGAACGGGCCGACACCGCCCTGGATTTTCTGACCCGTGCCAAATCCGGCAAGGCAAAACCGGGCAGCCGGGTGGTCATCATCGGCGCCGGAAACGTCGGGTGCGACGTGGCAACGGAAGCCCACCGGCTCGGGGCCACGGACATTACCCTGATCGACGTGCAGGAACCGGCTTCATTCGGCAAGGAACGGGAACATGCCGAAGAGGCCGGGGCCAAGTTCCGCTGGCCCTGTTTCACGAAGGAGATCACCGAAGACGGCGTCCTGCTCGACAACGGCGAACTGATGCCGGCCGATACGGTTGTCATCTCCATCGGGGATGCGCCGGATACCGGTTTTCTGCCGGATTCGGTCCGGACCGACCGGGGCTTTGTGGTGGTCAATGAATACAGCCAGACCACCGACAGCCAGATCTTCGCCATCGGCGATATGGTAAAACCGGGACTGATCACCGACGCCATCGGCTCCGGACGCCGGGCCGCGGACACCATCCACGACATGCTGGAAGGCAGGCGCCCCACCAGCGATACCCGCCTGATGATCGACAAGAGCCGCATTACCCTGGAATACTTCGATCCCCGGATCACCGAGTTCCAGGACGTGAGCGAGTGCGGGGACCAGTGTTCCTCGTGCGGCTCCTGCCGCGACTGCTCCATGTGCGTCACCATCTGCCCCCAGGCCGCCATCGAGCGGCGGGAGACCGATGACGCCACCGGATACGAGTATGCCATCATACCGGAGCGGTGCATCGGCTGCGGATTCTGCACAGCCGGTTGCCCCTGCGGTATCTGGACCCTGGTGGAAAACACACCGGTGGTCTGATGGATTACCTGCTCCCCCGGCACATCCCGCCGGGGGAGTCTCTTCTTTCTTCTCTCCGGAAGCAGAACATCATACCGTTTTTTCTGTCCCGCCCGTCCCGGTAAACCGGCAGCGGCGTTTTCGGATCAGCCGGAAAACTTACATTTTCGGATTTTAAAAATGATTT
>JBEPXL010000174.1:0-7116 GCA_041641935.1 Desulfobacteraceae bacterium
TCCACCGGCGGTTCTTCCCTGTCCGGCGCATGGTAACTGATCCGGTCACCGGCGGAGAGAACGAAACCGGGCGAAACCGGCGCTTCATTGATGGTTACCTTTGCGGTTTCGATCAACTGCCGCCAGATGTCCCGGTCGTGATAGGTGAACCGGTCTGCCAGAAAATCGATCAGCACCCGGCCCGCCGCCACCGGTCTGACGATAACGCTGCTGCGCCGCCGGTCAGGCGTTGTCATCATTCAGGGCGTCGATCAGCTTCCGGAGCCTGCCGAAACCGCTCCGGGTAAAGTCGACTACCAGCCGGGAAAGTTCCGCCAGATCGGGTTCATTGGCTTCCTCCGGCAACGGGGCGGACAGATACATGTCGCCGCCGGGAACGAGAAGATCGCCAAACTTCTCTTTCAGAACGGCGACCCGTTCCGGTGAAAGAGGTGAAGTCATCCGGATCACCAGTTGATCCCTCACATACCGGATGCTGTGGTAGCGATGGTAAAACCGGTTGATCAGGGCAACCGCCTCGTCCACTGTATCGACGCGGTTGATCAGGTTGAAATCGTCTGCCAGAATATACTGCCGTTCCAGAAGTTCCTCTTTCAGAAATTCCAGCCAGCGGGACCAGTAGGTACTGTCCGGTACATCGAGCAGAACCAGCGGCATGGGATCACGCTTTCCGGTCTGGAGCAGGGTCAGGGTTTCCATGGCCTCGTCCTGGGTTCCGAAGCCGCCGGGAAAAAGGGCGACGGCATGGGCTTCCTTGAGAAAGGCGACCTTCCGGTTGAAGAAATATTTATAGGTGATGCTTTTGGTACTGCCGTCGATGTAGGGATTCGACTTCTGCTCAAAGGGGAGCCGGATATTGACGCCGAAGGAGTGATCGATTCCGGCCCCCTCGTTGACGGCCTGCATGATCCCCGGCCCGCCGCCGGTGATGACCATGTATCCTGCCTCCTGGAGTTTTTTTCCCATCAGTCGGGCGGTTGCGTAGACGGGAAGCGAGTAACCGACCCGGGCGGAGCCGAATACAGTCACTTTTTTGACATGGCGGTACGGTCCGAAAATTTTGGCGGTGAACCGCATCTCCTTCAGGGTTGTGTTCATCAGCTTGAGATCGGCTTTTTTGTCATTCTCCTGACCGGCCTTGAGCGCAGCCAGGATCATTTCTCTGACAAGTTCCGGGCGATGCACGCCGCCGACCAGTGACATCAGATTTTCGATGGCATCGTCAACGGGTCCGTTGGAGCCGTGAAAGCGCAGTCTGTATGTTTCCTGTCGTGGTTGTTCATTGGAATCGGCTGCAACAGCCTCATTTCTTTTCATACGCGTTTAACTCCTTGTCTGTTCGTATCGGAATCGACTGTTTTTACTATCGCCGGTTCTGCATTTCTGAAAAGCGGCGGAGTTTTTTTATGTGAATGGCACAGAATCCATATGGTAAACCACGTCTCAGGGTGTGGCAAGCAGCAAAGGGAGAATAAGGAAAAGTCTAACAATCAGGTGAAAGATTGTGGAAAGGGCAAGTCAGGGGAAGTTGTTTTCCGGCTTAACGAAATTCTAACAAATCTGCTGTACCCTCCTTGCGTTGCGCTCTAACAAAAGATAAGTGAACAACCGCATCGTTTTCCACAAGAGGAGGAAACAATGTCCCCTGCAAAAATGATTTTCCTGTTTCTCGGTATTTTATCCTTCGTGGTCGGCCTGAAAGCGCTTTTTCGGAACCGGCAGTCCCGGAACTGGCCTACAGCACCGGGAGAGATTCTGGAAAGTGAGGTGACGGGGTTTGATGAAGATTTTATTTCCGTGAAGTACCGGTATACGGTGAAGGGACGGGAGTTCCGGGGAGACAAATTCCGTCTGTCGGGGTTCAGTGATTCCCGGGCACCGGAAATCATCAAAAATTATCCGCCCGGAACCCGCGTGGAGGTTCTGTACGATCCGGACAATCCGGCGACCAGTGCGCTGGAACCGGACCCGCCTGTGGGGCCGGTTGTCTTCATGGTCGGCGGGCTGCTGTTCATCGCCTTTTCCTGTTTCGTCTCCTTCTGAGATGATGGAAATGGAAACGATTTACACGGACAGCCTTGTCACCATCACCCAGACGGAAATCATCTTCCGCCACTACTATTTTCCCGCAGGAAAGGAGAAGAGGGTTGCCCTTGCCGACATTGAACGGATCGAGGTGAAACCCTCGACGCTTCTGAACGGAAAATGGCGCATTCACGGAACGGGAAACTTCAAGGTATGGTTTCCCAGGGACATTCACCGGGCCGGACGGGACCGGATCTTCTTCGCCGTTCTGAAGCGTCAATGGATCGACATCGGCTTTACCGTTGAGGACGGGAACCGGGTGGAACAGATATTCCGGGACATGAACCTGATTCCCTCGCAGGTTTAAAATCCCATATCCGCATTGATCAGAACGACCTTGATCCGCCCCTTCGGGAAAGATTTTTCCGTAATGGTCCACGCGTTGCAGATCCGGTCCGGGCTTTTGCATTCTTCGCACCGGGCGGTCTTGACGCAGGGCGTCTTCATGTCCAGGCGCATGGTGTTGACGGGCGCGGCATAGTCCTTGATCCGCACGATGGCGTCATCCAGAGTGGGAACGATTTTGTTGCGGCCCACGACAATGATGACATTTTTTGGACCGAAGGTGATGGCGGCCACCCGGTTGCCGATCATGTCGAGGTTGACGAGCATTCCATCTTCGGTGACGGCGTTGGTTCCGGTGATGAAGAGGTCCACCAGCAGCCCCCGGCGGCGGCGTTCGAGCTGGTCTTCGGGAGAGCCGGATTTGTCGAAGGTGTCAATGGCGTGGAACCGGGGGTCGTTCTTGAGTTTTTCATACAGGCCGGTCTGGGTGAACGAGATGGACCCGCCCCAGGAGACGGTTTTTATTTCGAGTGCGGGCAGAATCCGGTCGAGGACAATCTCCTGAACCGCTTCGGGACTGTCGGCGATAAAGACGTCGAAGTTGTTGTTTTCAAGGGCTTCCTTGAGGGACTGAAGACGGATGTTCCAGTAGTTTCCGGTGGGGTTTTCCATAGCAGCGTTTTTCCCTTTCTGGGTTGAGGTTCCAAATCTGTGGAGGATGTTTACAACAGCGGGTTCTGCAGGTCAAGGGAAAGGCCTGGAATCCGATTCTGCTATGGGTGTCAGATCAGGTGCTTGATCGGGATTTTCCGTTCCTTCTGTACGCAATCCCGTAAATACAGATGGATCAGTTTCTGGCAGGGTATGCCTGTTTTTGAAATAGCCTTCTGCAGAGGAACTGTCTGATCATTCCGCAGTCACGAAACAATGGGTATCATGTCTTTCCAGTTTATCCATTTCTTTCAGAAGCCTCTCAGCAAGCAGACGAAAGTCTTTACGAGCCACCATAACTGCCTGTGCATGACTGCCGATCGCTCCGTCTGCCGGTGTGAGTGCAAAAATCGGTTTTCCTGCCTCCTGTGCCATCGGAACCAGACTGCGATAAGGTTTCAATATCGCAAGGCAATCAGGGTCTTCCACCGGTCTGGCAACAGTAATCGATTCCATCAGAACATGCTGATGGTAAACAACCGGCATACTATTCACCCATTTGTCATGCACTTTCACAGGACGACTCAACCGGACACTGTACTGCTGTAAAATGTATCCGAGAGGTACCATACTTCCGAAAGGAAGTTCGAAATCAGGAAACGCCCGGTTATCAAGCCGCTTTTTCCAGTCGGCGCGCCATGAATGAAGTGTCCGTCCCAGATTCTTCAGTCCCTGCAGTGAGAACAGGTCTGCGCCTAAAGGAATTGCAATATAATCAGAGGCGATCAGCGCTGAGCGGTTGATGGCGCCAAGATTCGGCCCCGCATCCACAAGAATAAAATCTGCCTGCACCTGCCTTGCCGCCATCTGTGCAACCTGCCAGAACGCTGTCAGTATCCGGAACGGCCGATACAGATTCTCATCATTCATACTGTCCGACCATGCTTCAGCCAGGGTGTCCTCAAATGTGGCCAGTGCCACATCGCCGGGAACAAGATAGAGTGACGGCGCTACTTCCCTGAGAACGGGCGGCAGCAGATTTCCTGCCCGCGTCAGCGGTTCAATCGTCCGGTATACTGTCTCCGGTCCCGACTGCTTATCCCACAGTTCTTCCAGTTCGTCTTCATTGAGAAAAGCGGCTGTCAGGTTCGCCTGGGCATCGAGATCCACAGCAACGACGGTATGGCCCAGTTCGGAAAACATCCATGACAGATGATAAACAAGAGAAGTTTTCCCGACGCCGCCCCTGTTATTGAAGAACGTCAATACAGGAACACTCATTGGTTACTCCTGACCGTCGCAAGAATGTTTGTCGGATGAATCTGAAAGTCGATCGGCGGATTTCCGTTTTTCCCCAGTTCAGATCTTGCTGTCTGGATGCCGATGCCGAAACGCTGAACGAAACCCATCACCTTCATGGCATCAGCGAGATTGGGATTCCGATAATCGGTGATACCGGGCTGGCCGAAATTCTCGGCAGTGACGACCCCGAAGGGACCACCAGGGTTGGATATTTCAATTCGATCATTGAACCAGAAAACACGAACGGGTGCATTGGTATTTTCATAGGTACGGTGCATGACAGCATTACGGATCAACTGCTGCAGTGCTACAACAGGATAAGGGGTGGAACGGATTTCACGATCTGATGCCCGTATATCGACATGACTGCGGTTATGCGACTTGATCTTTTCATCTATCCGTCGAAGAACCTGCCCCAGCGAACCATCAATCAGTGACTCATCCTGAATCGGGTCTGTGATCTCTATTCCATCAATCCGGAGAAACTGCACATATGCACCGGGCATCCAGTCCCGGGGCGATATGCCAAGAACCAGAATCCCGAGTATCGTTGGGGTGGGGTTGTCTGCTGAGCCGATCATCCGGCACACTGCCAGTCTCTGCTCATAACTGCGTTCATTGGCCTCCAGAACATCCGGAGCAAACGCATTCGGCAGGTATTCCTGTTCAAACAGAACACGGCTGATGGCAGATAAGTCACAGGAAGAATGAGGGTGAACATCGAAGGGAATATCCCGGTACCGCCGTTTTTCATTCAGAATTCGTTCCTCCTGAGGCGTCGCTACGGCCCGTCTTGGTCCGATGCGGATCCAGATTCGCCCTCTGAACCGGACAGGCGGTGCGTCCGAGGGTTGCACGGTAACGACTGCTGCTTCTGTTCCATGTAACGTCCGCTTTTCTACAAGGATGGAAGGCGGCGGCAGAATATTTCCATCGGTTCGGATATCGGAAAGGGTGCGAAGCAGTTCGTCAGTTATGTTCAATCCTGCCGGTGTACCATTATCTTTCACCCCTACAAAAAGGACACCCGGTCTTCGGTGGTCGGGTAAATCATTGGCAAACGCACAGACGGCTTCACGGGCTGTATTGCGTGCATCTCCTCCCCATGTTTCCTTGCGCTCGGCAAGGTCCGACTCAATATCGGTTAGAAGGGATTCAAGCTGCTCATCCGTATATCTCATGATTTCCTCCAGAAGTTCACTAATGTCAGTCGCCGCTGCGGGCCTTCTGACAAATACCACCTTTACCCGTTCAATGGGAATGATTTTTCCAGGACACTGCAGGAAACGCAATGCCGTTTGTCATAACACCTGCAGCGTCCGGCCGGAAAAGTCTTATTCCTGACTTGCAACTTGTGATGAGACGGACATGAGCGAAACCACATCCTCCAGCACCAGATACAGGCACGGAACAATGACGAGAATGATGGAGGTGGCGAATATGATGCCGAATCCGAGGGAGATGGCCATGGGGATCAGGTAATGGGCCTGCTGGGAGGTTTCGAGGATGATCGGGGTCAGCCCGCCCGCGGTGGTCATGGTCGTCAGGATGATGGGACGGAACCGCCGCAGTCCCGCCTGATGGATGGCTTCAAAGGCCGACATGTCACCCCGTTTCCGGTTGGCGTAATCGACCATGATAAGCGAGTCGTTCACCACCACACCCGAGAGAGCGATGACGCCCATCAGGCTGATCAGGGACAGATCGTAGCCCAGCAGTATATGGCCGATGACCGCGCCGACGATGCCGAAGGGAATGGCCATCATCACGATCAGGGGCTGCAGATAACTGCCGAAGGCGATGGCCAGGAGCGCATACACCACGGCCATGGCCAGGGAAAAACCGCCCCAGAGCACCTGGGTGGACTCCCGCATCTCGGCCTGGCTTCCCTGAAAGCTCCAGGTAGTGCCGGGAAAATCGGTTCGCAGCTGGGGCAGAATTTCGTTTTTGATGACATTCAGCACCCGCGTCGTTTCCCGTTTGGGCTCCACGTCCATCCCCACCGTCACCACCCGGCGGCCGTCCCGGCGGTCGATGGTGGTAAAGGCTTCCCCCCGTTCGATACGGGCGACTTCCATCAGCGGCACTTCCATGCCGCTGTCGGTGCGGATCATGAAGTCTTCCAGATAGTGCAGGTTTTTCCGCTCGTATTCCGGCAGTTTCACCCGGACCTCGATCTCGTTGGTTCCCCGGAGCTGGCGACGGGCGATGGCGCCGTAGAAGGCATCCCGTATCTGGCGTCCCACCTCCGATGCGGTCAGGCCAAGACTCCGGGCTTCGGGGCGGAGCTTGAAATCAAACTGGGCCTTGCCCTGATTGTAGTTGTCGTTGACGTCCCGGGTCGCCTCGAACTGTTCCACCCGGTCAAAAAAGGCTTTGCTGGCCTGTTCGAGCACATCGATGTCGGCGTGGCTCAGATCGACGCTGATGTCATCGCGCCAGCCGCCCGGGCCCCGTTCGGCTTCAAAGGTGATCTGGTCAACGCCCTCAATATCCCCGATTTCATCCCGCCACAGCGCAATCACGTCACCGGCGGTCAGATCCCGTTCTCCCGGCGGTTTCATGACAATTTCCACATCAATGAAATCCTGCCCGCGCACATTGGTCTTGATTCCTTCCGCCGCCCGGCTCAGGTTGTGTTTCTGAAACATCCGGTGGGTGGATTCGGTGACTTCCCGGGCGACCTTCGCGGCCTGGTCCCGGGTGGTCCCGACCGGCAGGGAGACACCGGCCTCGATTTCATCCGCCGCGACCTCGGGCATCATGATCATGCCCATGTGATCGCTGTAGGCA
>JBEPXL010000175.1:0-3862 GCA_041641935.1 Desulfobacteraceae bacterium
AAATGGAATTGTACAGATTATCCATATAATTTAGGAAGTTCTGTTCGCCGAACAGCGGCATGAACATGGCGAACAGGACAACCATAAAGGCGGCAAAGAGTCCTAACCCCGTGAAGAATAATTTTTTATTTTCTATCGATGTCATGATACCGCATGTCCTTTCTTGAGGGTTTTAATATTCATGAGAAAGGTGCTGATGACCCAGACGGCAAAGCCTCCGATGACGATGAAAAATGCCCAGATTCCAATGGCATCCAGAACTTTTGCAGTTGCCGGTGAAAGCGGGATCACCTCCAGTTCGGCCAGTTTGCCCGGCAGGGCGAACACCCGGTTGATAAAACCGGCCAGTACGGCCATGGCATAAAATCCCCGGATGGTAATTCCCTTGACCACCGTGGTGACCACCGCGCCGATCTGGATTCCCACCAGAGAGCCCAGCAGCATTCCCATCGCAAGAGTATAGAAGATAAACCCGAAGATGGCGTACTGGCTGATGGCCGCATAACCGGCGGTGAAGACGATCTGGAAGATGTCGGTCCCCACTGTCGTCATCGAGGAGACGCCGAGGACGTAGACAAAGATCGGGAAAGTGAGGAAACCGCCGCCGACGCCCATGATCGCCGCCGCAAACCCGACAAGACCACCGCTCAGAATCAGAAAGACACAGGATATCTGCCGCCCGCCGGGAATCACGCTTTCATCGAAGGTGACCATCGGCGGAATCTTGACGCTCTGGAGCTTCCGGGGCAGGTTCCCCAGATCGGTGCCTTCGGCGCCGCCGTGGGCGTCACCGGTATCACCGGACTTTCTCGCCTTGAGGAAGTCGAGCATTGCGTACGCGCCCAGGCCGCCCAGCATCAGCACATAGATGGTGGTGATGAAGGCGTCACTCAGTACCGGATTGATTTCATAGAGCACCCGGTTGATGATGCCGCCGCCGGTTGCGCCCAGAATCGCACCGATCAGGAAGGTGAGTGCCAGGGAAACCGAAATATTGCCGAGTTTCCGGTGGATAATGCTTCCCATGATCGCCTTGGCGAAGATATGAAACAGGTCCGTACCGACCGCCAGGATTCCCTTGATACCGGCGCTCATCAGGGCGGGGGCGATGATGAAACCGCCGCCGGCACCGATACATCCGGTAATCAGCCCCGCCCCCAGACCGATCAGAATGGAAGCGATGAAGATGCCCGGGGTAAAGAAGGCCGGACTGTAGGCTTTCTTGCCGCCCAGAACCTCCGGGATTCCGCTCCCGATCTGATCGGCAAAGGCGATTCCGCCGATAATGATCGGAACCATCAGCAACCCGAGGACCGCCAGCCGTTTTCTGTCTTTCAGGATCGTGTCGGATACCTGCTTTTCCCAACGGGCATGGGCTCTGGCCCCCATCATCATAAACTGTCCCCACTGTCTGAAGAATTTCATCTCTCTCTTTTCCCTTCTCTTTCTCTTTCAGGTTCTGCGGTTATGCGGAGATGTATGCACTCTCACGCGATTATTTCGTTTCCTTCTGCATCTTTTCCTCCTGAATCGCCTTCCGCTTGCAGGCGTCCTGGAGTTTGTAATAAAGTTCATCAATGTTCATGGGCTTCATCAGGTAGTCGAATGCACCCAGTTCCATTCCTTCGATGGCCACTTCGATGCTGGCGTGTCCGGTCAGCATGATCACCTCGACCAGGGGATACCGTTTCTTGATCTCCCGCAGGGTTTCAATGCCGTCCATACCGGGCATCCGTACATCCAGGGCCACCACGTCGACCGGCTGCTCTGCGAGCAGATCGAGCGCCTCCGCGCCGCTGCCGGCTGCATGAACATTGAGCTTCCGGCGTCTCAGCCGCTTGATCAGAGGGTCCAGAAACTCTGATTCGTCATCCACAAGCAGGACTGTAAATTCTTCCATTATATTTCTCCCGATACCATTGCGTCCGGCAGGTTCTCCGGTTTCTGATCATGAATCATTGCTGCCGGTTCAGGCCAGCCGCGCAGTGATTTCCCTCATGCGGGCTTCGATAATCTTGTTTTCGTGCTGCCGTTTCCGGGCGACCGCTTCACTGACCTTGCTGATGAGGCTGTCCTCGTCGCAGGGCTTCATCAGGTAATCGAATGCCCCCTTTTTCATTCCTTCGATGGCCGAACCGACCGTGGCATGACCGGTCAGCATGATCACCTCGGTCAGGGGGAATTTTCGTTTCAGCTCAAAAAGGGTTTCCACGCCGTCCATCCCCGGCATTTTCACATCCAGAATCACAACTTCCACCCTGCTGCCGTTTGCCGCCATTTTCTCGATCGCTTCCAGTCCGCTGCAGGCGAAATCAATTGCATACCCTCGTTTGTCGAGCCGCTTTGTAATGGTTTTCACAAAGGGGATATCGTCATCGACCAGAAGAATATGTGCCAGTGCCATCCTGCTTCTCCTTTACTAATTGACATAATGCCCGTTATCCGGGATATCCTGTTCCGGATGCGATCCTGCCACGGCACCCTCCTCTACTTCATCCTCCCTGCTCCGCTGGGGAAAATAGACACAGAAACGGGTTCCTTCTCCAACCTGGCTGCTGACTTCGATGTCGCCGCCCATCTTGTTCATGATCCCGTAGCAGATGGAAAGCCCCAGTCCGGTTCCCTTGCCCACCGGTTTAGTGGTGAAGAAGGGGTCGAAAATCCGCGACAGGTTGACCTGGGGAATGCCCGGTCCGTTGTCCGAGACTTCGAGCAGCAGCCGCCCCCCTTCCTCGGCGGTGCAGACTTCGATTTCACCGCCGCCCTTGCTGTCCAGCGCATGGAGCGCGTTATTCAGAAGATTGAAAAGAACCTGCTGGATCTCGGTCGGGGACGTCTGGATAAACGGAAGCTTCTGCTTCAGCCGTGTTCTGATGGTGACACCGCTGTACTTCGCCTGCTGGGCGAACAGCCCGACCACCTCCTGCACCAGTTCGTTGACATTGATCGTCTGTATTCTCGCATCGGAACCGCGGGCGAAGCTGAGCAGTTTGTGGGTAATATCCCGGCATCGAATCCCCTGTTTCCGGATCTGCGAAAGCGCCCGCTTGAATTCCGTCATGTTCTCACTCTCATGAAATTCCTCATCCTCCAGAATGTCCCCGATCCAGCCGGCCTCCTCCACCATGATCGCCACGGGATTATTGATTTCATGGGCGATACCGGCTGCCAGTTCTCCCAGAGAGGCAAGTTTTCCCCGTTCGATCATCTGCTGGTTCATCATCTCGATTTCCTGGTCCGCTTCGGCGATCTTTCCCACCATCCGGCGGGAAAGAATGATCGCCATGACAATGATGCAGATGCCGCCGATGAGGAAGACGACCAGGTCGATCCAGCGGGCCTGGCGGAAGTCCGCAAACGCGTCAGCCGTGTTCTGCTGATAGATGAGCGCCCAGTTGTCATCATTAAGAAAGCCGATGACATAGATCATTTCCCGCCCGATCTGTTCTTTTGTCACCAGTCCGTAATAAAGATCCCTGTTTTTCTTCTCATTCATAATTTCCCGATAAAGGTCTGAATGAGGATCGATATCCAGATTGGTACGGGTCTGGGGCTCGGCCTTCCGGTTCAGAATCAGCGCCTGTCCGGTTTCACCGATGCGGATGTTCTCCACCAGAATGTTGAATGCCTGAAAATCGATGGTCGCCCGCAGTACCCAGAAGATTCCGTTCCACTCGTTGCGCACGGTCACGATAAAGTGGGGAACCCCCCGGAGACCCAGGAAGACATCGCTGATGTAGTAGCGCTGTGACATCGCCGCGTTAAACCACTCCGCATCGGCATAATTGGCTTGTTTCAGATTAAAGGGACCGGCATAGGCGATCTGCCGTCCGGTGCTGTCCACCACCCCGAGATCCGAAAA
>JBEPXL010000175.1:3872-7059 GCA_041641935.1 Desulfobacteraceae bacterium
CGTATTCCCGCTGGAGTATGGCGAGCTGTTCCTGCAGGAAGTCATCGTCACTCAGATCTTCAAAGGTGAATGTCGCCGCCAGATAATGAATGTTGTTCTGCCGTTCGTTCAGAAAACTGTCGATGTTCTGCTTGTGCTTTTTCACCAGGGTCATCAGGTGCGCCAGTACTTTTTCACTGTAGGATGCCTGGAACTGATAGAGAATGATGCCGCTGACAAAGATCAGGGGCATGAAAGAAACAATGACCACCGTCATCAGCATGTTTCTCGAAAGCGAGCGGTAATATTCTTTTTTCTGATGCACTCTGTTCATCAATCTGCTCTCCGGGGGAAGGGCGGCAGCGAACTTCACGGTCTGCATGCCGCAACCCTGTTGATGATACCGGTTTTCTCTTTTCCGGGTGCTTCCCGCACCTGATCTCATCCACTGGGCGAAACCTGTATTTCATACAATATACAGCCGGACAGCAGCGTAAAGGTCCGTTTCTTCATTCCCCCATGGTTCCGTTTAGCAGTTGTTCCTTGGTCCGGTGGTATTCATCTTCTGTAATCAGGTTTTTCTCGAAAAGAGTAGCCAGTTCCCGCAGTTCCCTGAGCCGGGCGCTGACCGGACCCTCCAGTTGTCGCGGCGGCGGTTCACTCATAGCGGTAACCGGTCTCGCCGCCTCACTGCCGCCATTCAATCGCAAAGAAGCAAAGCCGCCCAGCAGGTTCACCTCGACACTGCGTCCCCTGAACATGGGAAGACGCAGCAGTTCCCGAAGGTTTTCTTCCTCTTTTCTGACGCCCCGGTATACCCGGTAGCCGGACCAGGTCATCAGCGCGGAACCGCCGAGAAAAATCCAGAGCATATACTGCATAACACCCATGAAAAACAGGAACATACAGCCCAGTACCGCGAGG
This sequence comes from Desulfobacteraceae bacterium, assembly GCA_041641935.1. GTDB lineage: Bacteria > Desulfobacterota > Desulfobacteria > Desulfobacterales > Desulfococcaceae > JBEPXL01. The sequence goes on from JBEPXL010000175.1 coordinate 4,776, forward strand.
AGCAACACATGGAGCAGCAGGATGGAATAGGCCGCAAAAACCCCCTGGAACAGTCCACTTCCCTGTTTTTTCTTCTGAAATGACTTTCGTTTCATCACTGATTCTTCTTTCTTTGCTTACTTGGTTTTCGGCTTTGGCTGCAGACCGTCGTCTCAGGTATTTCCGGAGAACCCGGTACATTTTCTGTCTGCTGACGGCCGTGTTTCAACCAGATGACATCTGTTCAACATTTGCCGATTGGATTAGCAATATGCGTACCAGCCGGAAAAAATGGAATGATGCCGGTGTGAAAAGTAATTTGTTTTTCTCTATATTCAAAAAGTTACGTATAAATATAATGTAATGTCGCCGGTCGAAAACGAAACTGTGAAGAGTGGAATACGGGGGCAACAGGGAAAACCGGGGAGAAGTGGGCGGGGCGTTTCGTACCGGTGGGTAAAAATGCCCCACCCGGCTCAGTCTTCGCCTTCGATCTTCTTCAGCTTCTTCCGGAGGGTTTTCCGGTCAATGCCGAGAATTTCGGCAGCGCGGGTTTTGTTGCCGTCCACCGATGCCAGAACACCCGTGATATGTTCGGATTCAATCTCGGCAAGGGACTTTTCCTCTCCACCGGCGGCAGGCGCGGGCGCAGAGGTGCGGTTCCGAAGGGTGGACGGAAGATCATTGATATCGATCTCATCTGTATCGGCAATGACCATCACCCGCTGGATCAGATTCTCCAGTTCCCGGACATTACCGGGCCAGCTGTAGTTTTTCAGCACCTGCAGCGCGCCGTCGGTGAAGACCGGCATATTACAGTCCAGTTCCTGGGCATATTTCCGGGTGAAGAAACTGACCAGCCGAAGGATATCCTCCCGCCGTTCCCGGAGAGGGGGAATGGGAATATCGATGACGTTGAGTCGGTAAAAGAGATCCTCCCGGAAATGGCCTTTCCGGACCATGCCCTGGAGGTCTTTATGGGTAGCGGCAATGATGCGGGTGTCGACCTTCCGGACCCGGCTGGATCCCACCATATGGATTTCCTTGCTCTGGAGCACCCGGAGCAGTTTGGCCTGCATGTTGAGACTGGCATCCCCGATCTCGTCCAGAAAGATGGTTCCCCCTTCAGCCACCTGAAAAAAACCGGCACGGGAATCCTTTGCGCCCGTAAAGGCGCCTTTTACATGTCCGAACAGTTCGCTCTCCAGCAGCCCGTCGGGGATGGCCGTGCAGTTGACCGAAACAAAGGGCGCGGAAGCCCGATCACTGGTATAGTGGATAGCCCGGGCCACCAGCTCCTTTCCGGTTCCGCTCTCGCCGGAGATCAGGACATTGGCCATGGTCGAGGCCGCTTTGTCTATCAGATCAAAGACCTTTTCAATGCCGAAGGATTCACCGATGATGCCGTAGGATTTGACCGGTTCCCGCTCTGACTGTACGGTCCGGCGGCGGGTCAGCTTCTCCGCCATCCCCTTTACCGACGCCAGCAGTTCCTCATCGGTAAACGGCTTGACCAGATACTCCTCGGCGCCGTCCTTGATGGCCTGTACCGCACCGTCGATGCAGGGAAATCCGGTAATCATCATGATCTCGATACTGGTAAAATTCTCCCGGACATACCGGAGCAGATCCAGACCGCTCACCTTGGGCATTTTAATATCGGTGATGACCATATCGACCGCATGAAATTCCAGCACCCCCACCGCCTGCTCCACACTGGCAGCCGTGGTGACATGATAACCGGCATCTTCCAGATTCCGCCGGATAATCTCAAGGGTATCCTGTGAATCATCCACCACCAGAATTTTCAACTGTTCATTGGGGATTTTCAAGATGAATCACCTCTATTTCGGCAGTTCAACGGTAAAAACCGATCCTTTTCCCTGTTCGCTCTCCACACCGACCGTTCCGTCATGGGCCTCGACAATGCCGTGTACGACAGACAATCCCAGCCCGGTTCCCTGGTCAACATCCCTGGTCGTGAAGAACGGCAGGAATATCTGACGCTGGAGATCCGGATCCATGCCGGTTCCCGTATCCGCAACGGAAATCCATACGGTATCTTCCGTACTCCCGGTGCGGATCGTAAGGGTTCCCCCGTCCGGCATGGCATGGACGGCGTTGACCACCAGATTGACCAGTACCTGATGCAGCTGGGACGGATCGGCGATAATGTCGGTCATCTTTTCATCCAGCACCCGTTCAACGGTTACGCCACCTTTTTCACACAGATGTTCAATGAAGTAAAGTCCCTCCGTGACCAGCGTGTTCAGGTTGACGGGCTTGCGGACCGGCGGCATCTGGC
>JBEPXL010000176.1:0-7055 GCA_041641935.1 Desulfobacteraceae bacterium
CGACCTGATCCCGCTGGTCATCTCGGAGGTGGTGCGCCGTCACGACGACCGGCTGGCACGGAAGCAGGCCGAAAAGGCGCTCCGGAAGAGTCGGCAGCTTCTGGATGAAACCCAGCACATTGCCCGGCTCGGCGGCTGGGAATACAATCCCGAAACAGGGGAGTATTCCTGGACGGATGTGGTCTATGAAATCTATGAAGTGGAAAAGGATTTCGTGCCGACACCGGAGCGGGAACGGACGTTCTATCTTCCCGCCTACCGGCAGACGATGGAAGAGACCTTCTCCGATGCGGTGCAGACGGGAAAAAGCTGGAATGTGATCCTGGAAATGGTCACCGCAAAGGGGCACCAGCGGTGGGTACGGTCCATCGGGAAGGTCAGCCGGAAAGCCGGGCACACGGTCAAGCTCTTCGGAACCCTGCAGGATATCACCGAGCGGAAGAAAATGGAGGCGGAACTGCTGCGGGCCAAAAAGATCGAAGCCACCGGAACCCTGGCCGCCGGGATCGCCCATGACTTCAACAATCTTCTCTTCATCATCCTGGGCAATCTGATGATGGGAAAGGAAAGCCTCGACCCCGGTCATCCGGCCCTCGCGTTTCTTCAGAAAGCGGAAACGGCCTCGTTGAAAGCACGGGATCTGACCCGGAAATTCGTCCGCTTCTCGTCCGGTGCGGAACCGGTGCGGAAGCGGTTCCATCCGCTTCCGTTTCTGGAGGACATCCTGAAAATGTCTCTCGGCGGCTCCAATATCCGGCACACCCTTTCCGCGCCGGAGAATCTTCGCCACATGGAAATCGACCGGAACCAGATGCACCAGGTGATCTACAACATCATCGAAAACGCCAAGCAGGCAATGCCGGAGGGCGGAACCCTTTCCGTCTCCATCGAAAACATGCCGCTCTCTGCGGACAGAAACAATGAACCGGCACTGCAGGAGGGCGGAGAATATATCCGCATTTCGTTCCGGGACCAGGGACGCGGCATTGCCGAATCGGACCTTCCCAATGTGTTTGATCCCTACTTTTCCACCCAGGACCGGGGAAGCCAGAAAGGGATGGGACTCGGACTGACCATTGCCTATTCCACCGTCAAAAGCCATGACGGTCATATGGAAATTCATTCCGCACCCGGTGAGGGAACGGAAGTGGTCCTCTACCTCCCTGCGCTGCCGTCCCTGCCGCCGGAACCGCAGCCTCCGGGCAGGGAGACCAGACCGGTTTCTTCAAAGCCCCTGTCATCACGGAAAACGAAGCGGATTCTGGTGATGGATGACGAGGAAATGGTCCGCGGGCTGGCCAGAACCATGCTCAACCGGCTGGGATACGATCAGGTCGGGCTGGCACCCCATGGCGACGATGCCATCCATCAGTATGTCCAGGCACGGGAAAAAGGGAATCCCTTTGATCTGGTAATCCTGGATCTGACGGTAAAGGGCGGCAAGGGAGGGCAGGAGACGATCCGCATCCTGCGGGACATGGCGCCGGAGATCAGGGCCGTTGTGGCCAGCGGCTATCTGAGCGAAACCGAAGAGGGCCTCCCCGAACAGGCGGGATTCGATGCGGCCCTGTCCAAGCCCTATACCCTGAAGCAGCTGCGGGATATTCTCGAAAAACTGATGGGAGAGGAATAGTCCGCCGGACCCTGCCGGCGGCTCAAAACAGAAGTGGGGCGGATCAGAAAAGATCACGCCCCACATTTTTACACGTAAAAGGAAGTACCGGAGGTACTTCAGATACGGTTTAGACGCATCCGGTCGGTTTCGGAAGGCCGGCCATTTTACAGGCGCCCTTACCCGGTCCGGACGGGAAAAGCTCGTAGATGTGCTTCAGCTTGAACTTGGTCAGCTTGGAAAGAACACGGACCATCGGGGCGATGCCGTTCTTCTCGTAGTACTCCTGGAGAACCTTGACAACCAGTTTGTGCTCGTCCGTCAACTCGTCGATACCTTCCTGCTCCTTGACGTACTCCACCCATTCTTCATTCCACTGGCTGTAATCCATTATGAAGCCGTCTTCGTCAACGTCAAATGATTTGCCTTTGTATTCAACCTGTGCCATTAAAAAAACCCCCTTCAGTAATGATTTGTGGTCTATGTTCTGCTTGACAAGCAGTTCGCCAGATGAAGTAAATTAATCCGTTTTCTTATATTTCCCGGCTGAAATTGTCAAGAGTGAATATCAATTCCGCCGCTATTTTATATCCCACGGTCCATCACGACCGGACATCCTGTTTTGCCAACGATTCTAACCTGTTAAAAAGGAAAGATTTCATATTGACATCAGCAAGACGATACTATACAAAAAAATAATCAATAAAGTCAAGCAGGAACTGTATGAAAATGTCGGATCAACGCATCGGTACACGGAAAGGGAAACCGGATGGTTTTTAGTGTCAAATCCAAATCAAAGACAGAGATGATCGATATCACGGGCGATGTCCGGGATGCCATTGCCCGTGCCGGTATCCGGGACGGCATCTGCATGGTCTATGTTCCCCACACTACCGCTGCGGTAACCATCAATGAAGGGGCCGACCCGGCGGTGCAGGAGGATATCCTGATGATCCTCAACCGGATCATTCCGTGGCAGGCCGAATACAGACATGCCGAGGGAAACTCTCCGGCCCACGTCAAGACGACGCTGGTGGGCGCGTCGGAACTGGTGGCCGTTGAAAACGGCGATCCGGTGCTGGGAACGTGGCAGAAAATTTTCTTCTGTGAATTTGACGGACCGCGGAACCGCAAGGTTCATGTCCATTTCCCGGGAGGCGCGCAGCATGAATGAACCCGGCATCGATGAAATGGACCGGAAGCTGCTGAACCGGATACAGTCTGATTTTCCCGTTACACCGCGCCCCTTTCAGACCGTCGGCGACGAACTGGGCCTGACCGAACAGGAAGTGCTGGACCGGGTAAGGCGGCTCAAGGCCGACGGCATTATCCGGCGGATCGGGGGGAATTTCGTTCCCCACCGTCTCGGTTTTGTCAGCACCCTCTGCGCGGCCCGGGTCCCCGGGGAAAAAATCGACGAATTCGCCGGCATTGTCAACCGGTACACCGGCGTTACCCACAACTACACCCGTGACAGCCGGTTCAATGTCTGGTTCACCTTCATTGCGCCGTCCATGGAAGAAATCGAGGCCAACCTGGCGGCCATCGGCCGGGAAAGCGGCGTCACCGAGATTATTAACCTGCCGGCGACCCATGTCTTCAAAATCAGGGCCCAGTTCAATCTGTAGATGAAAGATATTCGCATCGCAGCGGCGGTTTCGACCTTCCCGCCCCTCCGGATTCAGGAAAACATGGAACGGATGGAGCGGATGGTCCGGGACGCCCGGGCCCGGGGCGCCGAAATTGTCTGCTTCCCCGAGATGAACATCACCGGCTACACCAGTGTTCCGGAAATCCGCATGGTCGCCGAGGCCATACCGGGTCCCCTCTCAGACCGGCTGCTGCGGATGGCGGAAGCGGAACAGATCGTGATTCTGGCCGGAATGGCGGAAAAAGCGCCCGATGACCGGGTCTATGCCAGCCATCTTGTGGTCTGTCCCGAGGGCGATGTCTCCGTCTATCGCAAACTCCATGTAGCCCCGCCGGAAAAAGAAATCTTTGCGCCGGGCAGCGATATTCCCCTGTTCGATGCCTGCGGCATGCGGTTCGGGATCCAGCTCTGCTATGACGCCCATTTTCCGGAGCTGACCACCCTGATGACCCAGAAGGGGGCCGACCTGATCTTTTTTCCCCACGCCTCCCCCCGGGGAACACCCGAAGAGAAATACCGGTCCTGGCGCCGCCATCTGCCGGCCCGCGCCTACGACAACAGCATCTTCGTGGTCGCCTGCAATCCCACCGGCAAAACCCTGAACGGGATCGACTTTCCGGGCATCGCTCTTGCCATCGACCCGTCGGGAAACATCATGGAAACCCTGCTGACCGACCGGGAGGGGCTTCTGATCGTGGATCTGCCGGCACGGGCACTGGACCGGGTCCGGAATCACAAAATGCGCTTTTTCTTTCCCAACCGGCGTCCCAACCTCTACGCCCGGGCCGGAGACGATTCCTCATCCTGAGGTTTCCGCTTCGATTTCCCGCAGGGCATCGTCGGGCCCCAGAATAATCATTTCATCGCCTGATTTCAGGGTATAGGTTCCCGTCGGAACCATATTGAGGTAATCCCCCGCCCCCTTGATCCCCACAATCTGGATTCCGAACCGGTTGATCAGGTCCAGCTCCCGGAGGGATTTTCCCGCCATCCGCTCCGGTACGGGAAACTGGCTGATGCTGTAGCCCTCGATCAGGGGAAGATAGTCGAGCAGGTGCGGATCGTGGAGACGCTCGGCCATGGTGACGGCTTCATCTTTTTCCGGAAAGAAGATTTCGGTGACGCCGATTTTGCTGAGAATCCGGCCGTGGGGTTCGGTAATCGACTTGGCGATCAGATGCTTGACGCCGAGATCGATCAGGTTGAGCGACGTGAGGATCGAGTTGGTCAGGCTGGAGCCGATGCAGACCACCACCGTATCCATTTCATTGACCCCCAGCGCCTCCAGGGCTTCCGCATCGGTGGCATCCGCCACCGCCGCCTGGGAGACATGATCCCGGATGTTCTGGATCGCTTCCGGGTCAATATCGATGGCCAGTACCTCATGGCCCTTTTCGTAGAGCCGCCGGCCCAGATAGAATCCGAAACTTCCGACCCCGATAATGGCAAACTGTTTCATGACGTTATCCTATCATAATGCTTTCTTCGGCATAGTAGTACCGGACCCTGCGCTGCCGGCTGATGGAAATGCCGATCACGAGAGGACCGAGACGGCCCGTGAACATCAGTACCGTAATCAGCAGCTTCCCCAGGGTGGTCAGGCCGCCGGTCACGCCCACGGAAAGCCCCACCGTTCCAAAGGCGCTGACGACCTCGAAAAAGTATGCCATAAACCGTCCCCGCTGTTCCATGTGGGGAAGATGCCCCAGTTCAGTCTCCAGAATCAGCATCAGCGCCAGCACCACCACCAGGGTGCTGATCATGAGCACATTGACCGCTTTCCAGACATTGGACATGGGAATGGAGCGGTGGAATATCCGGGGATGGGTATGCCCCCGGAACCGGGAAAACCCCAGCAGCATCAGGCTGCTCACGGTTGTGGTCTTGACGCCGCCGGCGCAGGAACCGGGGCAGGCCCCGATAAACATCAGCACGATAATGAAGAAGAGAGTCTGATTGGTCAGCCGCTCAAAGGCGACGGTATTGAACCCGGCCGTCCGGGTGGTGACGGCCTGGAAAAAGGCGGTGAGAAACCGTTCGGGAATGGAAAGGGGGGCAAGGCTGTTCTGCCATTCCAGGAACAGGATAATCAGGGTGCTTCCCGCCAGCAGAAGTATGGTGGAAGAGAGGGCCAGCTTGCTGTGGAGGCTCAGCCGTGTCCAGGTCTGGCGGTTGTAGGGCAACCGTTCTTTCAGCTCCGCCATCACCAGGAAGCCGATGCCGCCGGTGATGATCAGGAAAATGGCGTTCAGGTTGATGAGCCAGTTGTCCCGGTAGCCCGTCAGGCTGTCCGGAAAAAGAGAGAACCCGGCGTTGCAGAAGGCGCTGACGGAATGGAAAACAGCGAGATAGGCGGCCCGGAGGATGGAATGGCCGGGCAGAAAGCCGATAAAGAAGAAGACGGCCCCGATCAATTCAATGCTGAAGGTGAAAAGAATCACATACCGGATCAGCATCAGTGGAATATGATTGGGGGCTCGTCCGAAGGTATCGACAATGACCTGCCGGTGAATGAAGGTCGGACGACGTCGGGCAACGGCAAGCAACAGTGTGGAGGTGGACATGATCCCCAGCGCCCCGATCTGGATCAGCACCAGGACCACCAGTTCCCCGAAGAGGGAAAGCGCCCCGCCCGTGTCCATGACGATGAGGCCGGTCACACAGCTGGCGGATGTGGCGGTAAAGAGGGCATCGACAAACCCGATCCGTTCTCCTTCCGCGGCGACGGGCAGCATCAGCAGAAGGGTTCCGATGCCGATCAGCACCAGAAATCCCGCCAGCGGCGCCCGGCCCGGATAATTCAGAAACCATCGGAGTATTTTTGCCGGCAGCGGATGCAGCCCTGTTTTGATCATATCCGTGTGAGACCCGAAAAGCGGCAGTTCTGTTTTACCCTTGACTTATTTTCATCTTTTCAATACCTTAGCAGTACAGGAACCATTCGTACCGTTCCCGTTTTCCCGGCAGGACGGCGCTGTACCTTCTTAAGCATTAAACCGGATATACACCGGAAGTAAACATTTTTCTGAATCCCGCGATGTCCATGACAGACACCAGTTCCCATTCCCGGCATGAACCGGCGGACCCGCAAGACGGAGGACGTCCGCGGATCATTGTCATCTGCGGCCCCACCGGCATCGGCAAGACATCCACCACCATCCGGCTGGCCCGGACCTTCGGCGGTGAAATCGTCAGCGCCGATTCCATGCAGATCTACCGGCGGATGAACATCGGCACCGCCAAGCCGACCCCCGAAGAGCAGGCCGCCGCAGCGCATCATCTGATCGATGTGGCCGATCCGGATGAACCCTTTGACGCGGCCCGGTACGCCCGCATGGCCCGGGAATCGGTCCGGGCACTTCACAGCCGCGGCGTGGTTCCCTTTGTGGCGGGCGGAACGGGGCTCTACATCAAGGCGCTGGTGCAGGGGATTGTCCCGGCCCCGCCGCCGGACCCGGAACTCCGGCGGCGGCTGAAAGGAGAGGCGGCGGCCTTCGGAACCCCTTATCTCCATAAACGTCTCCGGCAGCGGGATCCGGCGGCGGCCGAACGGATTCATCCCAACGACGGGTTCCGGATCATCCGGGCACTGGCGGTGCTGCAGACCACCGGTAAATCCCTGACGGACTACCATGCCGGACACCGGTTTGAAGACGCGCCCTTTTCGGTCTGCAAAATCGGGCTGACCATGGACCGCACCGCCCTGTATGACCGGATCAACCGCCGGGTGGACCTGATGATCGCCGAAGGCCTCGCAGACGAAGTCCGGCAGCTTCTGGCGGCGGGGTATTC
>JBEPXL010000177.1:0-7049 GCA_041641935.1 Desulfobacteraceae bacterium
CTCCTCTTCACAAAAGGATGACCGGACATGGACCGGAACATTGAATTTCTTGGCAAACTCGACGGACCGGATCTGGAGCACCTTTGCCCCCAGACTGGCCATTTCGAGCATTTCTTCAAAGGAAACCTTCTTCATTTTCCGGGCTCTGGGAACAATATTCGGATCGGCCGTGTAGATACCGTCCACGTCCGTATAGATTTCACAGACGTCCGCCTTGAGCGCTGCGGCAATCGCCACCGCCGAGGTATCCGATCCGCCCCGGCCCAGGGTCGTGATGTTGCCCGCCGCGTCACATCCCTGAAAACCGGCCACCACCACAATCTTTTTCTCCTGGAGCAGCTCCCGGATTCTTCCTGCACCGATGTCGAGAATCCGGGCCTTGCCGTAGGCGCAGTCGGTTCTGACTTCGGCCTGATGTCCCAGCAGGGACTGGGCCGGGTAGTTCATGGCGACCAGCATCATGGACAGCAGCGCCGCTGTCGTCTGTTCCCCTGTTGCCAGAAGAACGTCCAGTTCCCGGCGCTCCGGTTCATCGGTCACCTGCCCGGCCAGATTGAGAAGTCCGTCAGTCACGCCCGCCATGGCCGATAGAATCACCACCACGCCATGGCCCTGTTCATAAGTCCGTGAAACCCGGCGGGCCACATTCCGGATCCGTTCAATGTTGGCAACCGATGTTCCGCCGAATTTCTGTACAATCAATCCCATTGTTTCTCCTTCACAACCGTTTCTATCTTCCGTAACGTGTCCGTCCCGTCCCCGCAGGGAGTGAAACGGACGGTTCGTTCATCATCCGGACCGGTTTCGATCCGGACCCTGACATACGCCGCCGGCAGTGCCGTCCGGTCCAGCCGTTCAGCCCATTCCACAGCCACCACCCCTTCTCCTCCGAGGAGGTCCGGCAGCCCGAGATCGTCAAGATCGGCCCCCCCCTCCAGGCGGTAGAGGTCGATATGGAACAGGGGACACCGGCCCGGATATTCATGGACCAGGGTATAGGTCGGACTGGTGACATAATATTCTTCCGGAACCGCCAGCCCCCGGGCCAGCCCCTGGACAAAGACGGTTTTTCCGCTTCCCAGGTCGCCGCTCAGGGCCAGCACGGCCCCGGGACCGAGACAACTTCCCACGGCACGGCCTAGGGCCCGGGTTCCGGCGGGAGAGCGGGTGATGACGCAAAGCGTCATGTCAGGACGCCTCCGTCCGGAGCAGTTCCAGGAGTTCCTCGCTTCTGGCATCCATGCGCCGGGCTTCGGCTTCGGTGGTCCGTTCGTGATCATACCCGCAGAGATGGAGGATGCCGTGAACCAGAAGCTGGTCGAACCGCTCCCGCAGCGAAAGACCGGCCGCGTCAGCCTCCCGGCGGGCGGTATCGAGGGAGATGACCACGTCCCCCAGAAGATAGGCGGCCACATCGGCGAATTCGCCTTCCTGCATGGGAAAGGCGATGACGTTGGTCGGGCCCTCCCGGTTCAGGTATTCCCGGTTGTATCCGGAAATTTCCGCATCATCCACCACCAGAACCGAGAGTTCGCTTTCAGGAAACCCCAATGCGTCTAATATTGTCTGTGCGGTCTTTCGAATGTAGTCGGGGAAAATCTCTGGTTTTTCCTGCCGCAGGGTGATCAGTACGGCCATGTTTCTCTTTTCCGCTCCTGTCTTTCTCGTTCTGGGGGGATTCCGGATATTCAACCCGGTGATGGTGAATTCCGTACAGGATTTTATTGAAGCTCGCCTCGATTTTGTGGAGGTCTTTCAGGGTCAGTTCACAGTTGTCGAGCTGTCCGTCGGTAAAAATCTTGGTGATCAGGCTGTGGACCAGCCCCTGAATCCGGGAAGGGGTCGGGTTTTCCAGGGTCCGGGAAGCGGCCTCCACCACATCGGCCAGCATCACCAGCCCCACCTCACGGTTCTGGGGCCGGGGACCGGGATACCGGTAGTCATCGATCTTGACCGCATCCTCACCCTTCAGCTTTTTCGCCTTTTCGTAGAAATACCGGATCAGGCTGGTGCCGTGGTGCTGGCGGATGGCATCGATGATTTCCGGCCCCAGCTTGTGCTGTCTGGCGATCTCGACGCCCTCCTTCACATGGGAAATCAGGATCAGCCCGGACATGGAAGGGGCCAGATGGTCGTGGCGGTTTTCGCAGTTGCTCTGATTCTCAATGAAGTAGAGCGGTTTTTTGATTTTTCCGATGTCATGGTAATACCCGCAGACCCGTCCCAGAATCGGATTTGCACCGATTTCGGCCGCCGCCGCCTCGACCATGGAACCGACCACGATGGAATGGTGGTAGGTGCCGGGGGCTTCCATCATCAGCCGCCGGAGGATGGGGCGCTCCAGGTTGGAGAGTTCCAGCAGCGTAATATCGGTGGTGTAGCCGAAGGCCAGTTCCAGCAGCGGGACAATACCGGCGGTGATGATGCCTGCACCGATCCCGCCCATGACGGCAAAGGCCCAGTCCCAGGCCAGTTTACGGCCCGAAAAGTCTCCGATGTAGATATCGACTGCGGTCGCCAGAAGGATGTTGAGGCAGGCGAGTTTCAGCCCTGCGCTGACAAAGACCTTCCGCTCCCGGCAGTGGCGCATCCAGTAGGCCCCCATGATGCTGCTGAGAAAAAAATAGACAAAAATCTCGAAGCGTCCCTGAAAAATGAGGGCAGTGCCGGCGCCGATCACCACGGAAAAGAGGACCGCCAGTTCAAACCCCATGAACAGAGAAACCGTCATGGCACCGGCCGCCAGGGGGATGCCGAAAAACATGGCGGTGTCGACCGGAGAAAGGGGCCCGCTCAGATTGATGGACTTGAACAGGATTTCGCAGACGCCCGGAAGAAAAAAGAAGAGCATCAGGATCGTCACGATAAACAGCACATCCTTGTTGTTCCGGAGGACCGCTTTCCTCTCCTGCCGGACATGGAGAAAATAGGTGGTCAGCAGCAGGATCAGGATCATCATCAGAGCGCCGCCGCCTCTGGCGTAACTCTTTTCGGCCCGGTTCCGGAGCCGCAGCGCCTTCAGCTTCAGAAGCTGCAGGTCGGTCACCCGTTCCCCTTCCCGGAGCAGCATTTCACCGGCCTTGATCTTGTAGAAGGTCGGCTTGACCTCCGCCAGTGCGTTCTTTTTCCGCTCCTCGGTTTCCCGCCGGTTCAGGGTAATGTTGGGCTGGATCAGCCGCTGGGACAGATCGATCACCAGATTGGCCAGGGTATAGCTGAGCCCGTTGAGCAGGGGACGGTCCACCATCCGGACCATGGTTCTGGCCTTGTCCAGACCGTAGAACCGGTCCAGATTCCAGACGGTCTGTTCGGCATTGGTTCCCACCGTGCGCAGGGTAATCCCCCGTCCGCTTTCCCGGAGGAGCACCTCCTTGTTGGCCACCACCCCCTGTTCCAGAATTTCACTCAGAATCCGTGCGATGGCCTCCCCGATCTCGGGAGAAAACTGCTGTTTTTCCAGAATCGTATAGGCCCCGTCGCTGACGGGAATGCCCAGGGCGGCCTCAAACTCCGGCTGCAGGGCCCAGACCCGTTCATGGCGCGACGTCGCGTCGGCCTCATCAAACACCGGACGGACCTGCTGAAAGGCCTGCCGGATATTCTGCCGGATCTTCACCGGCAGGCTGCTGTTGTAGTCGTACACCGTCAGGACGGACGCTGCCGCCTGCTGCCGCTTTTCCTCCGTGGCATTCCGGTCTTCCACCAGAAAATCACTGGGCGCCTTGATGTCCCTTCCGGCCACGTCGCCCAGTTCATAGACCGGCGGTGTCACAACAATATTCGGATAGAGGATGACGCCGAAGACGGCAGTGACAACGCCCAGAAGCGCCCAGCGGACCAGACTGCTGGTATTGAGATACGTCAGCAGCGCGCTTTTTGTTTTATCGATTTTCATGCCGCAACCTGAAAAGAGTGAACGCCGTTATTCTTTCTGATTCTGTCTGGCTTCATCCCGTTCTTCATATGCCTGGATTATCTCCTGCACCAGACGGTGACGGACGACATCGGTCTTGCTGAAAAAGATGAACCGGATATCCGGGATATTCTGGAGAATGTCCCGGGCTTCCACCAGCCCCGACATCCGGTTCACCGGCAGGTCCACCTGGGTGACATCCCCGGTGATCACAGCCCGGGAGCCGAATCCGATGCGGGTGAGAAACATCTTCATCTGCTCCGTGGTCGTATTCTGGGCCTCGTCCAGAATCACAAAGGAGTCGTTCAGGGTCCGGCCCCGCATGAAGGCCAGGGGCGCCACCTCGATCACCCCCTGCTGCATCAGGTCGGTCGCCTTTTCAAACCGCATCATGTCGTGGAGGGCATCGTAGAGGGGCCGGAGATAGGGGTCCACCTTGTCGGCCAGATCCCCGGGCAGAAACCCGAGCGTCTCTCCGGCTTCCACGGCCGGCCGCGTCAGGATGATCCGGTTCACCAGCCCCTTGGAGAGGGCGGCCACCGCCATGGCCATGGCCAGATAGGTCTTGCCGGTTCCGGCCGGGCCGATGCCGAATACAATATCAAAATTCCGTATGGCATCGATATAGGCTTTCTGGGTCGGACTCTTGGGGGTGATGGCCCGCTTTTTGGCGGTGATATAGACCGTATCGAGAAAGATATCCTTCAGCCGGACCCGGTCGTCGCGGCTGAGGACACTGACGGCATAATCGACATCATTGGGATAGACCGGATAGCCGTTCTTGAGCAGATCGTACAGTTGTTCCAGAATGTTCTGCCCCAGGTTGACGGCGATGGAATCCCCTTTGATGATGACATTGTTGCCCCGGGTATGGATACTGACATCGATGGCATTTCCCACCCGCTGGATGTTCCGGTTATGCTCCCCGAAGAGCTGACGGGAAAGCTCAATATCCGGAAACGTCAGTTTGGCCTGGGTTTCTTCCGTGGTTTGATGATTCATATGTTATTCGGGATCAATCCTTTGTTTTTGCCCTTGTTTCTGCTGCCCTTGTTTTTGCTGATCCGGTCCTTATTCTTACAGGTCAATACAGAAAAAACAGCCTGCAGAAAATGTCTGCGGCAGGGCGTATTGCTTCCTGCCGCCGGCGACCGGTACGAATACGAATGAAAGGACGATAAGGTTTTCGGAATGTCCATGCAGGCTGTCCGTTTTCCCTATCACAGGTTTTGCATTCAATGCAAACGCCAAATTCGGCGGAAATCCGGAGACTCGTCAAGAAAGAACAGATGGAATATACCGGAAAAGCCCTAGAATAAAACAGAATTCTTGCATGGCAATGTCATGGACGGAAAAAACCGCAGTTGTTGACTTGCCGCTGACCTTCTGGTATGCCACCCGGAACTCAAAACGGAATGAAAGGATTCAATGAAATGGAAAGAACGCTTTCAATCATCAAACCCGACGGCGTCGCCCGCGGGATTATCGGTGAGGTAATCAAACGGCTTGAGGCATCGGATCTGAAAATCGTTGCCATGAAAATGATTCACATGTCCCGGACAGAAGCCGAGGGCTTTTATGCCGTCCACCGGGAACGGCCTTTTTTCGCCAGCCTCACCGATTTCATGACCTCCGGTCCGGCAGTGGTGATGGTGCTGGAAGGAGAGAATGTCATCAAAAAGTACCGGGAACTGATGGGGGCGACCAATCCCAAGGATGCCGCAGCGGGAACCATCCGCAAGGACTTTGCCACTGACGTGGAAAAGAACGTGGTCCACGGTTCCGACGCACCGGAAACGGCCGCCTTTGAAATCGGCTACTTTTTCAGCGGAATGGAACTGATCGCCTGATGGAAGCGGAAAACAGGATCCGGCCGGAGAATGTTTCGGTCGTCCTGAACCAGCCCCAGTATCCCGAGAACATCGGAGGGGCTGCCCGGGCCATGCTCAATATGGGATTCCGCCACCTGATCGTGGTGGATCCCCGTCTTCTGGACATGGAAAAGGTGCGGAAACTGGCAACCCATGCCGCATCCACTGTGGTGGAGCAGATGACGGTCCATGATACCCTGTCCGAGGCCCTGGCGCCGTTCCAGTATGTGGTGGGAACCACCGCCCGGCTGGGGGGGCAGCGCCAGGTCATGAGCCCGGATGTGCTGGCCCGCAACCTGATTCCCGTCTCCCGGGAAAACCGGGTCGCCCTCGTCTTCGGCCGGGAGGACCGGGGGCTTTCAAACGAGGATCTCCGCCTCTGCCATGTCCTGGTCAACATTCCCACAGCCGAGTTTTCCTCCCTCAACGTGGCCCAGGCCGTGCTGCTGATCTGCTATGAACTCTTCAAAACGGAACTCCGGGAGAAGAAACCCTTTGTTCCCCGGCTGGCCAACCGGCATGAACTGGACGGAATGTATGAGCAGCTCCGGGATGTGCTGATCCGGATCTGCTATCTCAATCCCGAAAACCCCGACTACTGGATGCACCACATCCGGAACCTCTTTACCCGGCTCCAGTTCCGGGCCCGGGAAGTCTCCATCATCCGCGGGCTGATCCGGCAGGTCAACTGGTACGGCGAAAAACGCTACCGGGACGGGCTGGAAGACGCGGAAAAAGGCGGTACAGAAAAGGGAGAGAAGAAGACATGCGACTGATTCGATTCGGTAAAACGGGGCAGGAACGTCCCGGACTCCTGCGGGACGGACGGATTGTGGACCTCCGGGACGTGTTTCCGGAAATTCCCGACATCGGGGAGACGTTTTTCCGGGACGGCTGGCCGGACCGGATCAGGAAAACGGATGCGCCGGCAACAATCCGGGAAACAGACGTGCGGCTGGGCCCTCCCGTCTTCCGGCCCGGCAAGATCATCTGCATGGGGAAAAACTATGCGGAACACGCCCGGGAAGGCGGATTTGAAACCCCGGCCCGACCGCTTCTCTTCTGCAAGACCGGCAACACGGTCAACGGCCCCCATGATCCCATCCGGATGCCCCGGACAAGCGGCCAGATCGACTGGGAGGTGGAACTGGCGGTGGTGATCGGCCGGGAAGGGAGAGGCATTTCAGGGGAAGCGGCACCGGCGCATATCGCCGGTTACATGGTCATGAACGATGTATCGGGCCGTGAAGCCCAGTTCGGTGAAT
>JBEPXL010000178.1:0-7048 GCA_041641935.1 Desulfobacteraceae bacterium
GTCATGTCTGGAACAAAGAACCTGTCTACGGGATACGATGTATGGATTGGATTGATGAAGAACCATTAGCAGATTATCCCCCGCAAATCAATAAAGGATAGACCTTACTTTCCGCGCCGGGAACCTGCTGTACCGGATTTCTGTAATGAAAGAGTTCTTGTGGTTCTTCAGTGATTCTGGTATTGAAGAAGAACTGACGTACCACAAGAAAACATTGCGGTGGAAACCGTGCCTGGCGGAACGTTATGTGCTTCTTCACTTTTCCGGCAGTGCTGCCGAAAGGTGAAAAACCGGCAGAGAAACTGGACAGAAGCGGTTTTGATTATTACTGATATTATAGGGCTTTTTTCAGTCGGAAAAGAACCGGACTGAAAAACGGACATGCTGGAGAACGGCATGTTGACCCGCAAGGCAGTATCAACCAGTAACCCAGTGAAAAAGGAGGCACGAAATGTCAGACAGTGTTTACAAGGTAATCGAGCTGGTCGGAACGAGCCCGAATTCCTGGGAAGAAGCGGCAAAGAATGCAGTCGATTCCGCTTCGAAATCGCTCAAAAATCTGAGAATTGCAGAAATCGGCAAACTGGATTTGAAGATTGAAGACGGGAAGGTGGCTGCATACCGGGCGAGAGTGAACGTATCCTTCAAGTATGAAGGCGGTTCCTGATTCTCCTGACCCGATGAACTGAATTCCTGCCCCCGGTGTATGGCGGCATGCGCATTGTCTGCCGTTACCGGGGCGAACGTACCCCATGCCGGTATCCGGATCCCCGCAGTCGTTTGTCCCATCACGCTAAGGAGTCGAAGATGACGGAGAAAAGAAAGGCGAAGCGAAGACACATCATCTACTATCTGAGGGTATTTGACCGGAAAACGGACCAGCTGATCGGCCAGATGGTCGATATTACCACCAACGGGATGAAACTGGTCAGCAAGTCCGCCATAGAACCGGAAACGAGCCTCGAACTCAGAATGGTCCTTCCCGAAGAGATCGACAACCAGACCGAAATCCTTTTCGACGCAAAAAGCCTGTGGTGCAAACGGGACATCAATCCCAACTTCTTCAGTGTGGGATTTGAATTTATCCGTATTTCCCCGGAAGATGTCAACATCATCAAAAACCTGATCTACGAATTTTCTTTCCGAGACTGACCCGGTGTATTTTCAATGAAACAGCAGATGCCGCCGCCGGGGCCCGGTGCGGCATCCCGTCCATCCCCTGAAGGAGACCCGTGATGAAATGCAGACGCGTGGCACTGATCATCGGCCTGTGCTGGCTTTTGACCTCCCTCTGTTATGCCCAGGATACGCCGGACAGCGGGAATTCCGCCGCAGCAGATCCGCTCCGGGTGCTGGATATCAGCGAACGGACCTATGACAACGGTCCGGCTGTCGCCATTGTCCTTTCAAAGCCCCTCGATCCGACGGTGCGCCATGATGAGCATATCCGCATCAGCAGCACCCGGGAAATGCTCAAGAGCGCCTGGGTTCTCTCCGACGACGGCCGCACCCTCTATTTCCCCCATGTGGAACCCGAGACGGAGTACGCGGTTACGGTACTGGAGAGTCTGACCGCAGCCGACGGCGCCGCGCTTGCATCCCGCACCAGCAGCACCGTCACCACCCGTGCCGTTACGCCGATCATCAGTTTTGCCAGCGAGGGATTTCTTCTGCCCACCGATCTGACCAGAGGACTGCCGGTTGTCACCGTCAATGTTCCTTCGGTCTATGTCGAATTTTTCCGGATGAACGAGCAAGGGCTGGTACAGTATGTCAACTGGCGGAATACCACCGGCCAGCAGTCCTATTATGAACTGTCCCGGTCCGACAGATTCGGGGAAATGATCTACTCCGGCCGGTTTGACCTCAAAGCACCGCCCAACCGGCGGACGGTCAACCACATTCCGGTGGAGGAGATCGACGCCCTGCAGGAACCCGGTGTCTATCTGGCGGTGATGCGCCGGCCCGGGGAGTATGACTACCAGTACCATGCCACCTATTTTCTTGTCACCGACATGGCTCTCCATGCACGGGTCTATGATCATGCGTCTCTCATTTTTGCCAGTTCCCTCAGAACCGGAAAACCGGTTTCCGGTGTCCTTCTCAATTTCTACAACCAGAAAGGAAACCGGATCGACAGGGGAGAGACCGACGCGGAAGGAACGCTGCGGTATCCGAAACCGCTGCCCGGTGATGTCCATCTGATCACCGCCGTCCACGAGGGGCAGGTCGGGGTGCTGCCGGTGCGGATTCCGGCCCTGGACATGAGTGAATTCGATCTGGGAAAACGGCCCTACCGGCCCCGGGAGGTCTTTGTCTACAGCCCCAGGGATCTCTACCGGCCCGGTGAGACGGTTGTTCTGTCGGCGCTCCTGCGGGATGATGACGGCAGCCTGGTGGAATCCCTGCCCCTGAGCGCGAAACTGTTCCGGCCCGACGGCCGGGAAATCAAAAATTTCACATGGCATCCCGAAGAGATGGCGCAGGAACTCAACTACTACCAGACGACACTGGATCTGCCCCGGGACGCCCAGACCGGTCTCTGGCAGTTGAAACTGTGGGATGATCCTGCGGCAAGTCAGCCGGTCAACACCTTTCCGTTTCATGTGGAGGAGTTTCTGCCCGAGCGGATGAAACTGGACCTTTCGGTGGAACCCGAACATCCCGGTCCGGCAACGCCCCTTCAGGTGATGGTCTCGGGGGAATACCTCTATGGCGCACCGGCCTCCGGCAATGAAATCGCCGCCCGGGTCCGGGCAAAGGCGGAACGGGAGGTTTTTGACGCCTACAAAGGCTTTCTCTTCGGCAGTGTCCAGGATGCCTCCTACCAGGAATACTGGGAACTGGAGAAACAGCAGCTCGATGAGACGGGAGAAGCCGCCCTGGAGATTCCGGCAAAGTGGGAAGCAATCCGGAGCCCGGTATCGGTGCGGGTGGCAGTGGAGCTCTGTGAAACCGGCGGGCGGCCTGTCACCCGTGCCGTATCCCAGACGGTTCTGCCCGGTGACACGCTGCTGGGCATCCGACCGATGTTTCAGGAGGAGACCGCCGAGTCCGGTCTGGTCCGTTTTGAAGTGGTCCGTACCGGAAAAGACGGTACACCGGCCCCGACCGCAGATGAAATCGTGGTGGAACTGACAAAGGAAGACCGGGATTACTACTGGGAATATTCCGATGCCACCGGCTGGCAGCATAAATACAACCAGAAGGAGTACCAGTATCTGGCCGAATCCATCCGGCTGCAGGAAGGCGGCCCGACACCCTATACCGTCCATCTGCCCGACGGCCAGTACGTGCTGGCGATGACCGATCCGGCGTCGGGACTGGTCACCAGTGTCCGGTTCCGGGTCGGTTCCTGGTGGTCCGGGCAGGATCAGGGGGATGCCGCCCGTCCCGACAAGGTGGTGCTGACCCTGGACCAGCCGGCCTACCGGTCGGGGGATATCGTCCGTCTGACGGTGACACCGCCCCATCCGGGCGAGGCCCTGATCCTGGTGGAAGGCCAGTCGCCTCTCTGGATGAAACGGCTCCCCGTCTCCGGCGAAGGAACCGAAGTGGAGATTCCCATTCTGGCCGGCTGGGACAGCCACAACCTCTACATCAGCGTCGTGATCTTCCGGCCCGCCGATGCCGAGGAGAAGATCACCCCGAACCGGGCGGTGGGGCTGATCCATCTGCCCCTGGACCGGTCTCACCGACGGCTGGACGTGCAGATCGACGCGCCGGAAAAGGCGAGGGCCGAGTCGCCGCTGACGGTGAATCTCCGGCTTTCCTCCGACGATCCGGCTGGTATCCCCGAACATGCGTATGTGACCCTGGCGGCGGTGGATGTGGGCATCCTCAGCATTACCGATTTTGAAACCCCGGACCCCTTTGACTATTTCTTCAGCCGCCGCCGGTTTGATGTCAACAGCTATGATGTCTACAGCCGGGTCATTGAAATGCTTGACGGTCCCGTCGCCGCCATCCGGTACGGCGGTGACGCCGACCTCAAGGCCGGAAAACTGCCGGAAAGCGATGTCAAACTCCTTTCCCTCTTTACAGGGCCGGTCGCCTTTGACGAAACCGGACAGGCGCGGATTACACTCGATATGCCCCATTTCAACGGCAGGGTCCGGCTCATGGCCGTCGCCTTCAGCACCACGGCATTCGGTTCCGCCGAAAAAGAGGTGACCGTGACGGCGCCGCTGGTGACCCAGCTGGCCATGCCCCGTTTTCTCGCGCCGGGGGATGAATCCCTGGTGACCCTGGATATCCACAACCGCAGCGGAATGGCCCAGGCCATCCGGCTGACCCTTGCCGCGGAAGGAACCATCCGTCTGCGGCAAGGAGAACGGGCCGTTGAACTGGCCGACGGGGAAAAGACCACCCTCCGGTTTCCCGTAACGGCGGAGGCCGATTTCGGTCCCGGAACCCTGACCCTGCAGCTGGACGGCGATGACATCCGGATTGACCGGCAGTGGACCCTCGGCGTCCGCCCCGGTTATCCGGCCATCAGCCGGAAGGTATTTGAAGTGCTGACAGCCGGAGAAACCTTCACCCTCGATGACAGGCTGATCGCCGATCTGATTCCCGATACCGTGGATGCCGATCTGAAGATTTCCTCCCGTCTGCCCCTCAATTTCCAGAACGCCATGAAAGGGCTCATTACCTTTCCCTACGGCTGTCTGGAGCAGACCTCCAGCCGGGCCTATCCGCTTCTCCATGCCACGCCGGACCAGATCGCCCGGTTCAGCCTGCCGCCCATCACCCCCGAAGAGCGGATCAAACGGCTGAACCAGGCCATTGAACGGCTGGCGTCCCTACAGCTCGCCTCCGGCGGGTTCGGACTCTGGAACAGGAACAGCCCGGAATCCCCCTGGCTGACCGCATACGTCACCGATTTTCTCCTCACGGCACGGGATATGGGGCTTTCCATCCCCGATACGCTGCTGGAGAAATCCCTGACCCGGATGGAGGAATACCTGAACCGGGGCGCCCCGCAGCCCGACTACATGGACAATGAACTGCGGGATTCCTACGCCTTTGCCGTCCGGAGTTATGCCGCCTACGTGCTGGCCCGTCTCAACCGTGCGCCCCTGGGAACTCTGCGGCCGCTCTACGACAACCATCGCGATGATGCCATATCCAGCCTCCCCCTGACCCATCTGGGGATCGCCCTGAAACGGATGGGGGATATGAAACGGAGTCAGGAGGCGCTGACGGCGGCAGCGGAAACGCGGCGGAAGGAGGAGACCTACTGGGGAGACTATGGCAGTCCCCTGCGGGATCTGGCACTGACCGTTGCCCTGCTGGTGGAGAATGAAGCGGAGAATGTGGACGGATTCGATACCCTGCTCCGGGATCTGGGGGACGCCGTGCGCAGCCGCAAGTGGCTGAGTACACAGGAAAAATATGCCATCTTCCGGGCGGGGATCGCCCTCAACCGACAGACCGGGGAATCCTGGCAGGCCCGGCTGACCGTTGACGGAGAAGACCGGCAGATCGATCATCAGGGGGATTTTCTGGTGTCCCTGAATGCCGGAGAAATCGCCGGCGGCGTCACCGTTGCCCCGGCAGCGGAACGGCGGCTTTACGTCTCTTCGGTAGTGAACGGCTATACACAGGAACCGCCGCCGCCGCAGAGTGAGCAGATCGACATTTCCCGGGAACTGTATGATACGCAGGGAAACCGGGTGGAACGGAACATCTTTCAGGTGGGGGAACTGCTGCTGGTCCATCTGACGATTTCCGCCAAACAGCAGATTCCCGACGGACTGGTGGTGGACATGCTCCCCGCCGGGTTCGAGGCGGAAAACCAGAACCTGAAGCACACCGCCTCGATGGCCGATCTCGCTCTCGAAGGGGAACCGGTCTGGCGGCTCAAGGAGCAGGCCAGTATCCTCCATGAAGAGTACCGGGACGACCGGTATGTGGCGGCGGTCCGTCTCTACGACCATCAGCTGACTCACCTGTTCTATCTGGTGCGGGTGGTGACACCGGGAACATTCTCCGTGCCGCCGCCTTTTGTCGAGTCGATGTACCGGCCCGAAATCCGGGGCATCGGCGAGACACCGGCGCCGATGCAGGTGGAGAACCGGGGAAATTCCGGAGAGTGACCGGCATGATGAATCAGCAACTGAAACAGGTGTTCCGGACGTTTGCAGAGGGGCAGGGGCGGCTCACCGTCCTTACCGGTGCGGGAATATCGGCGGAGAGCAACATTCCCACCTTTCGCGGACCGGAAGGATACTGGACCGTCGGATCACGGAACTACCACCCCCAGGAAATGGCGACAAACCAGATGTTCCGCCGGAATCCCGACGAGGTGTGGAAGTGGTACCTCTACCGGATGAATGTCTGCGCCGCCGCACAGCCGAATCCGGGGCACACCGCCCTGGTGGCGATGGAGCATCATTTCGGGGACCGGTTCACCCTGATTACCCAGAATGTGGACGGCCTTCACCTGCTGGCGGGCAACAGCCTGGACCGGACATACCACATTCACGGGAATATCTTTTTCATGCGCTGTTTTGCCGAGTGCAGCCATACCCTCTATCCCATGCCGGACAGCTTCCGGGGACGGCCAAAGGATCAGTATCTGACCGACCCGGAACGGGCGCTGCTGGTATGCCCCCGGTGCGGCGAACGGACCCGGCCCCATGTGCTCTGGTTCGATGAAATGTACAACGAAATCTTTTTCCGGTTCGAAAGTTCCCTGCGGGCGGCGGCGGAAACGGATCTGCTTCTGATCGTCGGCACGTCCGGCGTGACGAATCTTCCCAATCAGGTGGCCTGGACCGTGGCGAAGCACGGCGGCATGATCGTGGACATTAACGTTGAGGAGAATGTCTTCTCCGAGCTGGCCCGCCGGAGCAGCGGGCATTTTATCCAGTCGTCGAGCAGCAGAATTCTGCCGGAGATTCTGGCGCTTTTCCGGGAAGGGGAGGGCGGATAGAAAATGTCCGGCGCGGAAAGGATTTCCCGCGCCGGACAGGTGATACGAAATGGACGATCCGCGTCAGCAGCTTTCGTCCCGGCTGTCTGCCAGAATCTGCAATACTTCCAT
>JBEPXL010000179.1:0-7013 GCA_041641935.1 Desulfobacteraceae bacterium
GGGTCGGTTTCGGGAATGAAGTATTGCGCCATTTTGTATTCCGTTTCCGGTGGAATCATCGGCACAATCAGATCGACGGCAAAGCCGAGAAGGATGTAAAAACCGATGATGACACTCAGCGTACCTCCCAGAAGCACCAGAAGTTCCCGCAGCGGTGAGGTCGGGGTGACGTTGACATTCTGTTCGGGCAGGCGGGGCGTATACTTCATCGTGTTCTTCTATTCCCGCATGAAAATGGCGGTTCCGTAGGCCAGCGCTTCCACGGATCCAAGCCCTTTTTTGTGGGCGGACTGACCGATCCGGGAGGTTTCGATGCGGACATTGATGATGATGGTCGCATCCGGGGCCATTTCCTTCATCCGGAGCGTCGCCTCCCGCCGGGCCCGGTCGATGAGGCTTTCGTATGACTTCACCGTTCCGCCGAAGATCATCCGCAGTCCCGCCACAATCCGTTTGAAATAATCCACAGAGATAACAGCGTTGCCGTAGACCATCCGGACCCGCAGGATTTCACCGGCATACAGGGAGGTATTCTTCCGCAGGGTGACGGCCGGAATATGAAGGGAATCCCGCTCCCGCGCTTCAATGGACCGGTAATGGCGGCGTTCATTCCATGTACCGACAATATAGCCGACCGCCAGCAGAATCAGAAATCCGATCAGTTTCATTCGGCGTCTCCGTTACTCGATCCGGACGGCCGTGCCGTAGGCGTAGAGTTCGGCAGCCCCCTGGGCCAGGGAAGAGGTGGAAAACCGGATATTGATGACGGCGTTTGCCCCGAGCTGCCGGGCCTGTTCCTTCATCCGCTCAATGGATTGGTCCCGGCTCTCCTGAAGCAGTTTTGTATAGCTTTTCAGCTCACCGCCGACCAGATTTTTCAGGCTGGCCATAATATCCCGCCCAATGTGCTTGGCCCGGATGGTGCTGCCCGATACAAGGCCGAAGTGTTCGATGATATCCCAGCCGGGGACGAACTCGAGATTGGTCAGGATGACCTCATCTTCCTTCAGCGGGATCTTCCGGGCAATCATTTCCCCCCCGCCCGGGATCGGCTTGTCTTCTTCGGTCATGGGGGTGCCGCACATGATGCATTTTTCCGACGGTTTCTGACGGTATCTGCATTTCGGGCAGGGAATCATCGATGCCTGGGGCCTGACAGCGCTGTCGTCCAGAACATGGCCGCACTTGATGCACTTTTCGGCCTGTCGCTGTTTGTATTTGCAGATCGGACAGACGATCATTTCTCTGCCATCGACCGGTTTCGGCGGCGGCGGGGCCTTCTGCTGCAGTTTCTGTTCTGCTTCGGCGCCGGTGGAAACAATCTCTCCGACCGCTCCGATTTTCCGGAACGCCTGCTGGTATTTTTCCGCCGTCGCCCGGTCCATCTTCTTTTTGATGACGACCGTCTCCCCCGAAAAAAGCTTCTCGATTCCCTTTGGGTCACGCTTCAGCAGCGCTGCCATTTTCTTCTTGACCGTTCCGACCTCCTGGCCTTTTACAATTTTTCCCGCAAAGACCAGGTTATACTCCGTGTCTGCCATAGTGTTCTCTCCTTTGCGTCAGCATACATCCGGAATGGTGGGATATCCTTATCCTATTTTCCGCAGAATGACAACCGGTACAGAGGGAGGACGGAAAAAAGGATACACCGGATGGCGGGTTTACAATTACGGATGTGTGCGGTAGCATACCGAAGACAAGAACAAAAAAAGGAGAAACCGCAATATGCACCGATATATTCTGTTTCGTATACTGCTCTGTTTCCTTTGTATCATGGGAATGTCCGGGCTTTCCGCCTACGCTCAGGTTCCGAAGGATGTGCTGATTGTCGGCCAGGTCGCCGAACCCAAGTCGCTGGACCCTCATGCCACCACCGCCCTGAATGATTTCCGGATACTGGTCAATGTCTACGACGGTCTGGTCCGGTTTTCCGACGGAACCCTGCAGGTGGAACCGTCACTGGCGGAATCCTGGACCATCAGTGAAGACGGGCTGGTCTATACCTTTCAGCTTCGGAAGGGCATCCGGTTTCATGATGGTGTACCGTTCAATGCCGAGGCGGTCAAATTCAACTTCGACCGGATGCTGAAAGAAGACCATCCCCATCATGATACCGGACCGTTTCCCCTGGCGTTCTTCTTCAGCGCCATCAAAGAGACAAAGGTCCTGGACGAGTACACGGTGCGGTTGATTCTGGACAAGCCCTACGCGCCGCTGCTGTCCAATATGGCCTATCCTACCGGACTGATGGTGTCCCCGGCGGCGGTCAAACAGTATGGCAAGGAGTATGGTCGTCATCCCTCCGGAACCGGACCGTTCCGGTTCAAGAACTGGGAGAGCAACCGCCGTGTGGTTGTGGAGCAGAATCCGGACTACTGGAACGGACCGCCGAAGCTCAAGGCGGTGGTCTTCCGTCCCATCACCGACGGAAACACCCGCGTCACCGAAATGCTGTCCGGCGGTATTGACATGATGGTGGAGGTTCCCACGGACAATCTGCCGCTTTTCCGTTCCGCTCCGGATATTCAGGTCTATGAACAGGCGGGGCCCCATCTCTGGTTTCTGATCCTCAACTGCAGAGAAACCCCGTTCAAGGACAAACGGATGCGTCAGGCGGTCAACTACGCCATCAACAAAGAGGCCCTGGTGGAAAATGTCCTCCAGGGGACCGCAGAGGTTGCAGCCGGTCCCGTTCCGGAAGCCTTTGCCTGGGCCTACAATGAAGACCTTTCTCCCTATCCCTATGACCCCGAAAAAGCCCGTGAACTGATCCGCGAGGCGGGATATGAAAGCCTGGAACTGACCTTCTATGTGGCACAGGGCGGTTCCGGGATGCTGGAACCGGTGCTGATGGGAACCGCCATTCAGGCCGATCTGGCAAAGGTGGGGCTCAACACGAAGATCGAAAGCTACGAGTGGAACACCTATCTGAACAAGGTCAATCCGGGGCTGGAAGGCAAAGCCCAGATGGCCGAAATGGCATGGATGACCAATGATCCGGATACCCTCCCGTTTCTGGCGCTCCGCACCGAAGCCTGGCCCGAAAACGGCGGGTTCAACTCCGGATATTATTCCAGTCCCGAAGTGGATCAGCTGCTGGAGAAGGCGCGGATCACCACCGATCAGGAAGAACGGGCTGCCCTGTACCGGGAAATGCAGAAGATTGTCCATGAGGATGCGCCCTGGGCATTCATCGCGAGCTGGAAGCAGAACGCCGTCGCCGGCAGCCGGGTCCGGAACTTTCAGCTGCAGCCGTCGTTCTTTCTTCTCCTGAAGGATGTATACAAGGAATAGGGAAGGGCGTTTCCGCAAAGATTCATGTACCGATACATTTTCCGCCGTCTTCTTCTGATGATTCCGGTACTGGTGGGGATTTCTGTCATCGTTTTTGGTATCATGACCCTGATCCCCGGTGATCCGGCCCAGGCCATTCTGGGAAGTTACGCAACCCCGGAAAACCTGGCACGGCTGCGAAGCGATCTGGGCCTGGACCGGCCTGCACCGGAGCGGTATCTGATCTGGCTCGGCAATATTATGCAGGGCGATCTGGGACGTTCCTACAGCCTGGACCGGCCCGTCCTCGATGAGGTGCTGGAACGCTTCGGACCGACACTCCTGCTGGCCGGAACCGCCCTGATTCTCTGCACCTTCTCTGGCATCGCCGCCGGTCTGATCTCCGCTGTCAAACAGTACGGCTGGCCGGACAGGATCGTGACGCTTCTGGTCCTGATCGGCATCTCCACGCCGTCTTTCTGGCTGGGGCTGCTCTTTATCCTGCTTTTTTCCGTCCATCTGGGGTGGTTTCCGGTCAGCGGCATGTATGATGTCTACGGGGGCGGCGGTATTGTTGATCTGCTGCACCATCTGGTTCTTCCGGCGCTGACACTCGCCGTTGTCGCCACCGGTGTGGTGGCAAGGCTCAGCCGGTCGAGTATGCTGGAGGTGCTCCGGCAGGATTATGTCCGCACCGCCCGCGCCAAGGGACTGGCCGAACGGAACGTCATCTTCAAGCACGCCTTCAAAAACAGCCTGGTCAACATTGTGCCGGTCATCGGTATCCAGACCGGTTTTCTGCTGGGCGGCGCGGTTTATATCGAAACCGTTTTCCAGTGGCCCGGCATCGGGCGGATGCTGGTTACCGCCATATCCACGCGGGACATTCTGCTGGTGCAGGGCGGCGTTCTGATCGTTGCCGCCAGTTATGTGGTGATCAATCTGGTGACGGATGTGATTCAGCACATGCTGGACCCGCGAATCGCTGTATGAGCGCATCATCAGCGGCGGAAGTTCCCGTCACCGGAGGTGCGCCTTCTTTTACGGCGCGTCTGCTGCGCAATCCCCTGACCGTCCTCGGCCTGGTGCTGGTCGCGTTCATCCTGCTGACGTCCGTCGCGGCCCCGGTGCTGCCCCTGCCCGACCCCGACGCCACCGATCTGGCCGCCCGGCTCAAACCGCCGCTGACGCCGGGCCATCCGCTCGGCACGGACCAGCTCGGACGGGACATGCTCTCCCGGATCGTCTGGGGTACACAGATCAGTCTGGCCGTGGGGCTGACCGCCACGGCGGTGGCGGCATTCTTCGGCTCCCTTATCGGCATTGTGGCCGGTTTCTATGGCCGCTGGATTGACAATCTGCTGATGCGGGGCATTGACATGCTCATGGCCTTTCCCTACCTCCTGCTTGCCCTCGCCATCGTCGCGGCCCTGGGGCCCGGGCTTCTGAATGCCCTGTACGCTATTGCCATTGTCAATATCCCTTTTTTCGCCCGGAATGTCCGCGGCGTCACCGTCGGTCTGGTCCGGCAGGAATATGTGGATACCGCCCGTATTTCCGGCCTCAGCAATCCCCGTATTCTGACCGGGGAAATCCTGCCCAATCTTCTCCCGGTGATTCTCATCACCGTCTCCACCACCATCGGCTGGATGATTCTGGAAACCGCCGGGCTCAGTTTTCTGGGACTGGGCGCCCAGCCTCCCCGTGCCGATCTCGGTTCCATGCTCGGAGAGGGACGGAAACTGATGATGGTGGCGCCCCATGTGGCAACGGTTCCGGGACTGGTCATTTTTCTTCTGGTGGTCGGCATCAATCTGGTCGGTGACGGACTCCGGGATGCCCTGGACCCCCGGCTCAAATCCGGTGAAACCGTTCGCCCGACACCCCGGACCGAAGCCGCAGAAGGCGTCGGGACGTCTGCGCCCGCTGATCCGGAACATTTTTCCGCACCGGATGACGGCACTCAGGGAAACACAGCAGCGCCAGCGGGGCTGCCATCCGGAGAAGAACACCTGCTGCAGGTGGCAGGGTTGAAGACCTGGTTTTTTTCCGGAAAAGAGACGTACAAAGCTGTGGATGATGTCAGCTTTCATCTCGACCGGGGCGAGGCGCTGGGGATTGTGGGCGAATCCGGTTCCGGCAAATCGGTGATGGCGCTCTCCCTGCTGTGTCTTGTTCCCACTCCCCCCGGAAAAATTGTCGGGGGAAGGGTGCGGTTTCAGGGAGAAGAACTGCTCACGGCGCCGCTTTCCACCCTGCAGCATCTCCGGGGAAACCGGATCGCCTACATCTTTCAGGATCCGCTCACGACGCTCAACCCCCTTTTTCCGGTCGGCGATCAGATTGCCGAAACGGTCCTGCGCCACCAGAATGCGGACCGGAACACCGCACGATGCCGGGCGGTGGATCTGATGGACCGGGTCCGGATACCCGACGCAGCGGGCCGTTCCGGTGCGTATCCCCATGAACTCTCCGGCGGCATGCGCCAGCGGATCGTCATTGCCATGGCCCTGGCCAATGATCCCGACATTGTCATCGCCGATGAGCCGACCACGGCCCTCGATGTGACCATTCAGGCACAGATCCTCCGGCTGCTGAATGATCTCCGGCGGGACCGGGGGGCTTCCCTTCTGTTCATTACCCATGACTTCGGCGTGGTGGACAATCTCTGCGACCGGATCATGGTCATGTATGCCGGAAAGGTGGTGGAAACCGGAAGGACGGTACAGGTGCTGAATGACCCGCTCCACCCCTACACCCGGCGTCTGATTGCCTGTGTGCCCGTACTCGGTCAGCCGGAACGGACCATCGACGCCATCCCCGGCACGGCCCCGCCGGTCAATCGTCTTCCGGACGGCTGCGCCTTTGCTTCCCGGTGTGACAGGGCCGTCGATGACTGCCGCAGCGGAGCCATACCACTGGACGCATTCGGTCCGGGGCGGGCGGCCCGCTGCATCCGGGCCGGGGAGGGGCGGTAATGACAGCCCCGGTTCTGGAAACCCGTCGTCTGGTCCGGACCTTCGGCGGACGGAGCGGATTCCTCAGAAAGACATCTCCGCCTGTTTACGCGGTAAATGAAGTCGATCTGGCAGTCCACGAAGGAGAAACACTGGGAATCGTCGGTGAGTCGGGCTGCGGTAAATCAACCCTGGGCCGCATGATGACCGGGCTGGACCGTCCCACTGCCGGGCAGGTACTGTTTCACGGTGAAGACCTCACTTCTCTCCGGAAGCAGAATCCCCGGAAACTGTTTTCCCGCATCCAGTTCGTTTTTCAGGATCCCCTCAGTTCCCTCAATCCCCGGAAAACGGTCCGGCAGATTCTGGAGACGCCCCTGAAGCATCTTCTGAAGCTGCCGAAATCCGAACGACCGGAACGGCTCCGGAAACTGATGGAAGAAGTCCGGCTTCTTCCGGAATTTCTGGAACGGCATCCCCATGAGTTCTCGGGGGGACAGGCCCAGCGGATCGGGATTGCACGGGCGCTGGCGGTTCAGCCGGAAGTGCTGGTACTGGACGAACCGGTGTCGGCCCTGGATGTGTCGGTGCAGGCCCAGGTGCTGCACCTTCTCCGCGCGTTGAAAGCGGAATTTCATCTGACGTATGTTTTCATCAGTCACGATCTGGCGGTGGTGGAACATCTCTGCGACACTGTGGCGGTCATGTATCTGGGGCGGATCATGGAACTGGCGCCGTCACAGGAACTGTTCCAGCGCCCCCGTCATCCCTACACCCGGCTTC
>JBEPXL010000180.1:0-7006 GCA_041641935.1 Desulfobacteraceae bacterium
GAACTGGCGGAAAGACGGGAAAAGGCATTGAGAGATGAAGCCATGTTTCTGAATGAGGCCAACAAAAAAGGCCGGGAGGAAGGACGTAAAGAAGGCATCATAGAAGGCAGACAAGAAGGTATAACCGAAGCCAAAAAATTAACCGCCGCTCGCCTGATCCAGAAAAAGCTGCTGACGGATGAGCAGATCGCTGAAGTCGTTGATCTGGATATCCAGGAGATCAGAAAGTTGAAACAGGCAATCAATGAACAGTCATGACTGGCTCTTTGGCGAGAGGACTTCCTTCAGCACCGCATAAAACGCATCCCTTGCCTGCTTTTCACACCAGGGCTTGTGTCCGCAGTTCCGGAGAAGAATGAACTGAAAGTCTCTCAGCAGCCGGCACAGCGGTTCCCGCACGCCTTCGGCCGGATGGGGATCATAATCGCCATGTATTGCTGTAACCGGACAACGAACCCGCTTCACAAGTTCCAGCAGTTTTCCGTTCTTCCGCAGTTCCAGTGCCTCATTCCAGACATTTCTGTAAATGTCATATCGATACATGCCGGGGTCGCTTTCGCAGTCCAGCGGATCATAGGCATCAACCTTTTCAAACAGCGCGCCCATCCGTGCAAAAATCTGATCCTTATTTCCGCTGTCCTCCGCATCCAGCTTTTCCTGGAGAGACTGAAGCGCCGCCGCATCTGCCTCGGTGAAGCGTTCCATCCGTGTCTCGAATGCCGCAATTCCGTGCTGTTCTTCCAGACCACCGCATCCGATCAGGATCAGCCGTTTCACCAGCGCCGGAAACCGTGCCGCAACAAGTAAACTGAGCCATGCGCCCCAGGAAAAGCCGATCAGCGTTACCGGAACATCCCCTTTCGCTTCCAGAACAGAGGAGAGTTCCAGCACCTGACCATCCAGAGACGCAGCCGTCTGCAGCGGTTCCAGCACTCCCATCCCGCGGGATGCCAGCTCCTGCGCTACCGGCGACATTTCTCCGGCAGCGCCGGGTCCGCCGTGGATCACCGCTGTTCTGTACGGCGGGTTTCCATAACTGCGGAGATGCTTCATAAGTGGAGAATCTGCAGAATTCACTTTCACATTCCAATGTTACCGATTGGCAGGCTATACCGCATGAGCCCGGAAAAAATCATAATTTGGGGAATCCTTGTCTGTCACCTCAAGGTCGCATAAGGGAAACATGTACTGCGAAGTGTAGTAATACAACTGCTGCGCTGTCAGCAAGAAAAAAGATCGGGGATGTCCCGCTTTATGACAACCCTTCAAACAGGCTTGTCAAAGCCGGTCTCATCTGATAATCTGGCAGAATGTGTGATTCAGCAGAAGCCTGTATTATTCTTGCATCCCAGTCTCCGCGACGCAGGGAACTTCTGGCACAGGCAGGGCTCGGCTTTACCGTCATCCACAGCGGATTTGATGAAGAAGCGGTCGCCCTTACCGAACCGACCACCTATGTCCAGACCCTGGCACGGGGCAAGGCTGAAGAGGTCAGCCGGCGGTGTCCCGGCAACTGGATTCTCGGCGCCGATACCATCGTGGTGATTGACGGAACCATTCTGGGAAAACCCCGTTCGACGAACGAGGCAAGGCGGATGATCCGCCGTCTCAGCGGTCAGACCCATCAGGTCTATACCGGCTACGCCATCTGCTCTCCCCGGGGTGTGCGGACGGTGACAGAGGTGGTGCGGACCGATGTCACCTTTAAAAGGCTCTCCGGTGAGGAAATCGAGTGGTACATCCATACCCCGGAACCCTATGACAAGGCCGGGGGATATGCCGTGCAGGGGCTCGGTGGCATGATGGTCCGCGAGATCTGCGGTTCCTATACCAATGTCGTCGGCCTGCCGGTCTGTGAAGTCATGGATTTCCTGATCCGGGAACGGGTGGTGGCCCTGACGCCGTCGGGAATGGTGGTCTGCCGGGAGGGAGACAGCGCCGCATGAATGAAATACCGAAAAAACTGCTGCTGCATGTCTGCTGCGGTCCCTGCGCCATCTACCCCGTCCGGATGCTCCGGGAGGCGGGAACGGAACTGATGGGCTATTTCTACCGGCATAATATTCATCCCTATACTGAATGTCTCCGCCGGGAAGAGGCATTGCGAACCTATGCCGCATCTGCCGGTCTGCGGGTGATCTACCAGAGCGGGTATGAAATGGAGAAATTCATCCGGAACGTTGCATTCCGTGAAAAGGACCGCTGTCATTACTGCTACCATGACCGGCTGCGGAGTGCGGCACTGACGGCACGGCGGGGGAAATTCGACGCCTTTACCACAACACTTCTCTACAGCAGGTTCCAGAAGCATGACCTGATCTGCTCCATCGGCACGTCCGTGGGCCGGTCCGTGGGCATACCCTTCTATTATCAGGATTTCCGGGAAGGATGGAAAGAGGGGATTGAAACGTCAAAGCGGCAGGGACTCTACCGACAGCAGTACTGCGGGTGCATTTACAGTGAAAAAGAGAGGTACTACCGGCAGGGCAGGGAATAAGTGATTCCGTCAGTGTCCGCTTCGTGACTTATGTTCAGCAACTTCATATACTTCATTGTTGTCCTTCTGATCTACACAACCTATCAGCCCACTGAAACCCCCCGGTTCGGTCCGTTTTATACCCTGATTTCCTTCCTGCTGCTCACGGCCATTTTTGTCAGCCAGACCGTGCAGGCCTTTCAGGGACTGGCCCGGCGGATGGGAAGTGAAAGCTTTTACCGGATGGACCACCGGTTCAACCGGACCGTGACACGCCAGTCGATCATCGCCATCATTGTCTTCACGGTCGATCTCTATGGTCTCCATCTCTCCGAGTACCTGTCTGCGGTTCCCCTGTTTGCGGTCTTCCCGACCCTGCAGGCCCTGGTGTTTCTCTTCATCTTCATCGGCTACCTGACCATCATCTGGGCGGTTTCCTATCCCATATACCAGCAGCTTTACGGCAGTACCATTTCCCGTCGTTCCTATGTGCTTTCCAACATTTCTTTTGCCGTTCCGGTGCTGCTGCCCTGGCTGGTACTCTCGGGTCTGGCCGATCTGATCACCGCGCTCCCCTTCGACGCGCCCAAAGCGATTCTGGCCACCACCTGGGGACAGGTGGCCTATTTCCTGGTGTTTCTGATCGTCGTTGCCCTGGTGGGGCCTCTTCTGATTCAGAAATCATGGCGCTGCAAGCCCCTGGAACCGGGATATCACCGGAGCCGGATCGAAGATCTCTGCCGGCGGGCAGGACTCCGGTACGCCAACATTCTGTACTGGCCCATCTTCGAGGGGCGGATGATCACAGCCGGTGTCATGGGCCTTGTGCGGCGGTTCCGGTATATTCTGGTGACGGATGCACTCCTGGAACTGCTCCGTCCGGACGAGATCGAAGCGGTCATCGCCCATGAAATCGGCCATGTCAAACGCAGCCATCTGCTCTTTTATCTCTTTTTTTTCGTCGGCTACATGCTGATTTCCTACGCCACCTTTGACCTGATTCTCTACCTGATTCTTTATTCGGAACCCCTGTACCGGTTCGTGTTTCAGGCCGGATTCAGCCAGACGGCCGTCACCTCCACCCTTTTCACGTTGATGACCATCATCATCTTTGTCGTCTATTTCCGTTATATTTTCGGTTATTTCATGCGGAATTTCGAACGGCAGGCCGACTGTTACGTCTATTCCCTTTTCGAAAACGCCCGTCCCCTTATTTCCACCTTTGAAAAGATTGTCCTCTCCAGCGGTCAATCGCCGGACAAGCCCAACTGGCATCACTTCAGCATCAAGGAAAGGGTCGATTATCTGCTCAAATGTGAACAGGACCGGCGGTGGATTGATCGGCAGGACCGGAAGATCCGGCGGAGTATCGGGGTGTATGTGGTGTGTATTCTGCTGGTCGGGAGTGTCGGGTACGCCCTCAACTTCGGCGAAGCGGGACGACGTCTCAGTGCCAGTTTTTTTGAACGGATAATTCAGCGGGAGATCGAAAGAAATCCGGTGGATCCGGAGCCCTATGCCATTCTGGGGGATTTTTATCTGAACCGGGGATCGGTCACTGCGGCGGTGGAGGCATATGAGAGGGCCGTCGCTTTACGCCCCGAACAGGCCCATGCCTACAACAATCTGGCATGGCTGTATGCCACCGAGGAAGAAGCCCGGAATCCTGAACGGGCTTTGACTTTGGCACTGGCGGCAGCCGAGCGGAGTCAGGAAGCCCATGTTCTTGACACGCTGGCGGAGAGTTACTACATCAATGGATTTTATGAAGAGGCGGTGGAAGCGGGCCGGAAAGCCCTGGCGCTGGCCAGTGGCAACCGGACCCACTTTCAGGAGCAGCTGGAAAGATTCCGTGCGGCATTGAAAGCCGCAGGCGGCATGCCTTAAGAGATACAGACCTTCCGAATCTGCATCATGTCCGTCAGTCCTTCAAATACCTTGGTGATACCATCCTGTTTCAGGGTTCTCATCCCGTCCTTGATGGCCTGTTCCCGCAGTTCTTCGACCCGTGCTTTCTGCTGAATCAGCCGCTTGATGTCATCCGTGGCAACCATCAGTTCATGAATACCGACACGGCCGCTGTAGCCGCTCTGGTTGCACTGGTCACAACCCTTGGCCCGGTACAGGGTGAGTTCATCATTCAGGGGATATTTCGGGATAATGTCCTTCTCGAAGATTCTGGGACCGTACTCCCGGGCCAGTTCTTCATACTCGTCTTTGGCCGGATTGTAGGGCTCTTTGCAGTGTTTGCAGAGCGTCCGCCCCAGCCGCTGTGCCATGATGCCCAGAACAGCATCGGCAAAGTTGAAGGGATCCATGCCCATGTCAAGCAGACGGACCACACTTTCCGGGGCACTGTTGGTATGGAGGGTGGAGAAAACAAGGTGGCCGGTCAGGGATGCCTCGATACCGATGGACGTTGTTTCCTTGTCCCGCATTTCACCGACCATGATCACGTCCGGGTCGGCACGGAGAAAGGCACGCATGGCTGTTGCGAAGGTGAACCCGATTTTCGGATGCACCTGAACCTGCCGGAGACCTTTCTGGGTGATTTCCACGGGATCCTCGGCGGTCCAGATTTTGGTCTCGGTCTTGTTGATATAGGACAGCGCCGAGTGGAGTGTCGTGGTTTTACCGGAACCGGTGGGGCCGCAGACAAAGATAATGCCGTAGGGCTGGGTAATAATTTTGATGAATTCGTTGTAGTTCCGCTCCGCAAACCGCATGTTGGACAGCGGGATCGGTTCACCGGCAGCGAGGATACGCATGACAATGTCTTCCAGAGCGCCCTGGGTCGGAATGGTGGCGACACGGAGCTCAATATCGAGGCCGCTGAACTTCTTGAACTGGATCTTGCCGTCCTGGGGAAGCCGCCGTTCGGCAATATCGAGCCCGGCCATGATTTTAATACGGGAGACCACGGCGCTTTTATAATTGAAAGGAATTGTCTGGTACACGGTACAGGCACCGTCTATCCGGATCCGGACCAGGGTATTCTGCCTGCCCGGATAGGGTTCAATATGAATATCCGAGGCTTTCCGCTGAAAGGCATCGATGATGATCTTGTTCACCAGCTTGACGACGGCGCTGTCCGAGTCGCTGACATCGTCAACATCATCCTCAATCTCTTCCGCCTCGGCCTGGAGCTGGGAGAGGATGTCATCGATGTTGGCCTGCTCCTTTTCATCCATCGTGAAGTGCTTGATGAATTCATGGATATCCTCCTTGAGCGTGACATGGAACTCAAGAGGATTGTTGGGGAAGAGGGATTTGATCATGTCGATCTTCTGCAGATCCTGGGGATCATCCACAGCGATGACGACCTTGTCTCCCTCACTCCGGAGCGGAACCCACATGTTTTTCTTCATGAAGGGAATCTTGACTTTTCTGAGAAGATCCCCCGGGATGGGAAAGGTATTGTCAAAGACGACGCCCGGTACCTCATAATATTTGGAAAGGGATTC
This sequence comes from Desulfobacteraceae bacterium, assembly GCA_041641935.1. Classification (GTDB taxonomy): domain Bacteria; phylum Desulfobacterota; class Desulfobacteria; order Desulfobacterales; family Desulfococcaceae; genus JBEPXL01. The sequence goes on from JBEPXL010000180.1 coordinate 5,941, forward strand.
GATGATCTCCTTTTTTGGGATTTTCACCGTAGATATCAGATAGGATTCGATGTCTTCTTTCCGCTTTTTGGCTTCCGTCAGGGCGTTGGAAAGATCTTTGGGACTCAGCAGATGTTTCTGCAGCAGGTAATTGAATTTGTTGTTGGCTTTGCGGGCCGCCCGTTTCTGGTTGTACATGGCGATGCCCAGCGTCTTGGCCAGTTCCTTGACGGAAACCTCGTCCCGTTTGCTGAATGCGCCGCCGTTCTTGCGGTTGATCAGCTGGATGGCCCCCAGCAGATATTTATGGAAAAAGATGGGGCAGGCCAGCACCTGCTTGGTGGTGAAGCCGGATTTCCTGTCCCAGGATTTGTCGAAGGTCAGGTCGGGAGAGATCGCCTTCAGTGCCTCATCATCATAGACATCCGGAACATTGACCAGTTTCTGCTTGTAGGCGGCGAATCCGGCGATGCTGTCGGTAGAGACCGGAATGCGGATTTCACCGATATTGTTCCCGGTCATCACCCGTGATACCAGCTCCCGTTTGACGCCGTCGATCACGTAGACGGTAATCCGTTCCGAATCAAAGAGCCCGGCGATCATATCCTTCATATGATTGAGTATTTCATCAAGATTGGGCGCTGCCTGAATCTTGTTGCTGATCTGCTGGAACTTGATCCGGAAAGCGACTTCAGGGCTGACTTTGCCGGGAGGGGCAGACGATTTGGCTTTGGCGGTGCCGGCATCCACTTTCAGATGCGTGACCGGCGCTTCCGCTTTCAGATGTGTGGCTTTTGGCGTATTTGCTCTTTTTATCATAACTAACTGCCATCAAAAAGGAATTAATGGGAAACAGGCTTCACATCAGGGTTTCTGTTCATCAGATTCCGTTTTCTGATACAAGTCGTAGAGTTTTTTTGATCCGCCGCCGATGAGCAGGATTCCGATGAGATAAAAACAGAAACGGATAAAGATTGTACTGGAGGAAAAAGAAGAAATCTGTTCAATCCGGCCCAGAACCACGGGAGTACGGATAAACACCCCCACACCTGCCAGCACCAGCAGTACCCCCCAGACCGTCTGAAAC
>JBEPXL010000181.1:0-7002 GCA_041641935.1 Desulfobacteraceae bacterium
ACAGATGGCAATCACAAAAGTCACAATCGAGATCACCTGCAGGGCCAGTGTCGCCCGGAGCCGCTGCAGATCATCGGTGCTGATCGAATGAACTTCTCCTGCCTGCAGTGTGTTGACCCCGAGATAACGGAAAAGGAACAGACCGCTGAGGCCGCCCAGCAGTGCCAGGGGCAGGGTCGGAAACAGGGCTTTGATCAGAAGATGCTCCGGGTGAAACCGGTTCATCTCTTCAGTCCTGTCCCACAGCCAGCCGTCTTCCACAATGACCGTTTCAGGCCACCAGGAGTTGAAGCCGTAATAGATGCTCAGCATCAACAGAATGAAGGCAAAGCCTGCCCAGAAGCCGTTTTTTTCTTTCTCTGTTCTGAAAACCGTCATGTAAATCAGAATTATCCTGAAGTGCCGATTGAAATCAACCGTCAAAGGTGCTACAGTTTTTCAGTAAAAAACAATCCAACCCCTTTTCCGGTATAGGAGAACCCAATGCAGAACCGAAGGCAGTTTATCCGGCAGGTCGCAACGGCAGCCGGCGGCTTGATGCTGTTTCCCCTGGTAACATCCTGCGGTCCGTCCCGTCCTGTATCCGTCTATAACCAGATTCCCTTCACCCGGCCTCCCGACTGGGATCCGATCGCGTTTAACCGCAAACGGGGCAACGCCGGTGCAATTCCGGAATCCTATCTTGACGACATTAACGGTCCGGACGGTGAAACGAAACATCTGGGCAAACACCTTCCCTATATCCCCGGAGTGGACACTTCCCGGATGCCGAACCGGTATCTTCCGCTGATGTGGGGGGATCCGGACAAAGGCTACGTCCGCCATCCCAATGCGGTACCGAATGAATCCAACAACCACGAAGGACACTGGTTCAACTGGATCCGGATCCGCAAAGCGACGAATTTCTGGGGAAATACGGCCGAAAGCACCTATGCCGGATGGCCTGTTGCCAAACCGCCCAGCACAGGAAAATTTGCCCCCTTTGAAGGGAATGATGTTACCGACGACAAGGGAAAGAATACCATTTACCTGGCACTGCTTCCGTCTGATGTGAAAAAAGGGGATACGATCCGGATCTGGGGCCACTGCCTGACCCACGGGGAGTACATTGATTTTCTTACGCTGTAACCATTTAAAAAGTTGGTTACAACACTGGCGCAGAAAAGGAGCAGGAATGCCATGATGGATCAGCACCGCGAACGGAGACAGCATCAGCGTATCTTTTTTTCCGGCAGGGACAATGTCATCGTCAGTTTTGCCTGGAAAGAACGCCCGACGGTGTCCGTCACTGCCAGTGTGATGGATATCAGCGGGGGAGGAGTCGGTGTTACCTTAAAAAAAGAGGCAGCCCCGGAAATGGAAAAGGGAGACATCCTCATTCTGAAAGATATCCGGAATCTGGATCTCTTCCCTGATCCCGATCTGGCAATGGAGATCCGCTGGGTCTTCAATCACAAGGCGATGGCTCACATTGCCCTGGGTTGCGAATTCATTGCGCCGTCAGCCGCCATGCAGGCGCAGATCGAAACACTGATGCAGGAATGGACGGTCAGAACGCGGGGTCACTGAGGCAGTGGACCGGCAGGGATCATAAACGGCTCAGAAAATCGAGATCCTTGTTCTGGGTGTTCTTGGTTCCGATGGAAAGAATTTCAATGCGGCCATCTTTCATCTTCCGGAAATAGAGCCGTCCCTTGTAACCGAACACCACCTCCAGGACGGTTTCCCTTCCCTTTTTTCCAAAGACCTTTCGCTTGATGGTCACCAGAGCGGCATCCTGGTTGAGCTGGTGGATCACCTCCTCCACCTTGATTTTCATGTCATCTTCCAGGGTGACAAACCCGTCCACCGACCGCTCGTGAATGATCAGATGTTTATACAGCGTGCGGAACCGTTTCTGAATCAGGTTCCATTCTCTTTTGGATGAACCGCCCTTCCGCTTTTCCAGCTGTGCAATCTTCTCCTTCAGATCCAGGATTTCATTCTGCTGGACGTCCTGCCGTTCAAGATTCTCCCTGATCCTGTTTTCCAGCTGGATGATTTCTTCCACCATTTCATCTTCGTTGCGGCTCGCCTGGACCCGCTCCTTTTCCAGGGACTGTTTCATCTTCTCTATATCCCGGTTCAGAGAGGCATGATCCTGCCGGAGTGTCGAAAGACGGTCCGAATGGTGGTGTTCCAGATCTACAAGCCGTTCAATTTCCCGGTTCTTTTCCGCCTCCTCCTGCCGCGCTCTGCGGAGTCCTTTCCGGAAATGGAAATAGATCACCAGAAATGAAATCGCAAAAAAGAACGCAAGGATCAGAATCGCAAGCGGCGTCAGGTATCCAAGCCGCGGATCGACCCGGACCACAAGCCCTTCGTTCATCAGTTCCAGGTTGCGGGACGCTGTCTGAACCGGGTCCGGAGCGATCATATGATCAGCTTCCACATCAAAAATGGGCGGGTAGAGAATTGTTCCTTCCCGGGTAATGACCGACACCGACACCTGCCCTCCCAGTTGGCGGAAGAGCAGGTGATCAAGATAGATATTGATGTGCCGGCTGACCGCCTCTTTCAGGCTGATACTGCCGCTCATCAGCGGTCTTTCATCTCCGATGATTATATTCTGGATCTCTTCGGCGAATACCGGCGCAAGATAAGGTTCCACATACAGCCGCTGCATCGCCTCTACGGTCAGAATCAGCAGAACGGGCGGCAGAACCATACAGAAGGCGAGCAGCTTCAGTGACAGAAATTTCATCGGGGACGGGGACTACATTTCCGCAAGCAACTGTCTGGCCCTGTCCGCGCCGTCAAAGGTCTCGTTCAGGCGCAGTGCAGCTTCCAGATGCTCTTTGGCGACCTCTTTTTCATCATTCTGATAATAGGCCAGCCCCAGATGATACCGGATGGTCGGATTGTCCGGATTTTTGCTGACACTGTCGGTAAACTCCCGGATGGCACTCGGATAAAGGCCCTTTTTGAAGTAGACCCAACCGAGGGTATCCATGACGTTGGCGTCCCCCGGCAGCAGTCGTTTCGCCTTCTGGGCCAGATCCAGTGCCTCGTTCAGATTCCGTTCCTGGTCCGCCAGAAGGTACGCCAGGTTGTTGGCAGCGGGAGCAAATTCAGGCTCGATCTCCAGTGCCTTCCGGTAATGCTGTTCGGAAAGATCATGCTTCTTCTGCATGTCATAAATGGTTCCCAGCAGCATGTGGGGCGCGACCTTCTTCGGATCCTTTTCGAGGAGGGTCTGGTACTGCTCGACGGCTTTGTCCGCCTTGTTTTCCATCAGGTTGATCTGGGCGAGGGCATAATAGGGCCGCATGAAACCGGGGTTGAGTTCCAGTGCCTTCTGAAAGGATGCTTCGGCCTGTTCCAGTTTCCGCTGGTTCATGTACAGGCCCCCTTTCAGACTGTGGATCAGGGCGCTGGAGGCATCGGATTCGGCGACCAGTTCCAGCTGCCGGTCACATGCCTGGAGGGCTTTTTCAAACTGCCGGTTGGCGGCGAGCAGGGAAACCTTGCTGACGAAGACATCCATCAGCCGGGGATTCTTGTCCAGTGCAATATTGAAATTTTCCATTGCCGGTTCATTCTGTCCCTGCATCCGGTACACCAGCCCCAGCCGGTAATACCCGACGGGATTGTCCGGTTTCCGGGCAATCAGTTTCTTGAACTCCGCTTCCGCAGCAGCGGGGCGTTCCTGATACAGATAACTGTTTCCGAGGATCAGGCGTGCCTGATCATTATCCGGTGTTGCCGCCAGTACCGCCTGGCTTTCTTCCTGGGCATGAAGGTAATCCTGCTCGCGAAGATAAATTTCAGCCAGCAGGAGGCGTGCCTTGAGGTAATCGGGATTCAGTTCAACGGCACGGACCAGATCCATCCTGGCAAGATGGGCCTCTCCCTTGCCCAGATAAGCGACGCCTTTGAAATAATGGGCTCTTTCCGCGCCGGGCTCCTCACTGATCAACTGGTCGAAAAGGGCAATGGCGTCATCGAAGTTCCGCTGGATGACCATCAGTTCCCCTTTGAGCATCCGGGTCGGAAAGTACTTGTCGTTCTTCTCCAGTATCCGGTTGATATACGTTTCTGCCTCATCGAAGGCTTTCGCATTGAAGTGATACCGTGCAATGGGATGCAGAATACCGATTTCATCCGGCTGAAGTTCCAGCGCCTTCTGGTACATTTCCAGACTCTTTTCCGCGTTCCCGGTGGTGTCATAGAGAGCAGCCAGGGCCATGTAGGGTTTCACATTTTCCGGATCCACCGCTGCCGCCTCCTGATATGCTTCCTCGGCTTCCGGTATCTGATCGTTTTCCATGTAGTAACTGCCCCGGAGAATGTACAGGTTAATATCGTCCGGCGTGGTTTCTATCAGCTTCCGAATCTGCTGCTCCGCCTGATCATGGGCCGCGGAGGCCGCATAGAGGTGGAAAAGGGCCAGCTGGGGCCGGAGCGATTCCGGTTCTATGGCAATGGCCTGTTTCAGCCGTTCTTCTGCTTTCCCGTACTTTTCCTGAAACGCCAGCAGGCGGGACAGGGCCAGATAGGCCCGGGCCTGGTTTTCATCCAGCGAAATGATCTTTTCATAGGTTTCTACCGCCTGATCGTAGTCCTTTTCCTGCTCCAGTACACCGGCCAGCAGAAACAGCATGTCAATGTCATCGGGATTGCGCGCCAGTACCGATTCGATCCGCTGTCTGGCCTCATCATACCGTTTCCCCAGAAAATAGATGGTAGCAAGTTTCCGCTGTATTTCCGGGTCATCCACTTCCAGCTGCTCCAGGCGGACATACTCCTGAAACGCGCCTTTGGCATCCCCCAGTTTCATGTAGGTTTCCGCCAGATACCGGTGTGCCTCGACAAAGCGGGGATCGATCTGCAGTGCATTTCGGAGTTCTATCTCTGCATTCTTGTATTCGCCTTTTTCAAAATAGGCTTTTCCGGTTTCCAGAAATTCCATTTTTTTCTCTTCATCGGATGTGCATCCCGTGAAGGCGATCCAAAGACTCAACCCCAGGAAAAAAAAGATTCTCTTACAGCTCATGTTTTACCCTCCGGAAGTGTTGTTCGTGGTATCAATATCTCTCTTTTCTTTTTGAATCAAGAATTTTATATCTGTCCTCTGAGCCACGCCCATGCGAGCCCCAGATACTCATACCATGCCCGTTCCGTCTTGTAGAGGCTGCCGGCTGACGGCAGGAACAGGCCGGGCTTCAGTTTGTAAGAATCGCGTATCAGATGGCGGGAGGGAACGGGAATCGGCTGCAGCCCGTTTTTGCGGATCAATGCTACTGCACGGGGCATGTGGGAAGCCGATGTAATCAGAAGAAACGGTGAATCTTTGACGATCTCCTTCAGATGACGGGCTTCTTCCCTGGTGTCTCTGGGGCGATCTTCTATGACGATGTCTCTCTCTTCCACCCCGAGCTGGCAGGCCAGATCCGCCATGATGCCGGCAATGTTCCGCCCCGTGAATACCAGCCTGCTGCCGGGATGTTCATGGTATTGGGTGACCCCTTCCACCAGACGCTTGACCGATGCATCGGTCAGCTGGCTTACCGGCGGCAACTGCTCGTCTTCTCCGCTGCCGCCGCCGAGAACCACAATCCAGGGCATCCAAATGTCCGGATCAGCATAGGGATACTGTCTCTCCAGTGGTCTTACCAGTGCGTCACTTACAGGCTGCAGGCTGAACAGATACAGAAGAGCGAAACCGGTACAGATCAGCACTTTTCCCGTCTTCTGCCGGGGGGTACATACCAGCAGGAGAAGACCGAGCAGCGCAATGCCCAGGCAGAGGGACATGGGTGTTACGAAAGGTGCGATCAGCTTTTTGAAGGCATACATGGCTACCAGCCTGATAAAGAATTATTCTGCGGATTTGAGGTCAAAGTGATCACAGACCGGCCGGACCGGATCCACAGAAGGTGCGGGGGTAACGTAGCTTTCCCGGTGACCGGGAACTGCTAAGGGGGTATACGCCGGGAGGTTCCTTTTCACAAGACTTCTCCGATACGGAGGGGCTTTTTCCGAAAGAAAGGAACCGATGCGATGCCGCAGTTTCCACAGTCCAGTAAGATCATGACGGTCAAAGGCAGCCGTTCCCGCATCCTCTCCAAAGGCTTTCTTCACTGAAGAGCGGAGTTCCAGCTGTTCCGCCAGCCAGTCGGCAATCACATGTCGATCGACATCCAGAACCGTCCCCAGCAGGGTCAGGTATTCGACCAGCTGCTGCCCCCGGGTAAAGGCTTTCAGACGGACCGACGGGCAAGGCCCTTTGGGATGCGGATAAAACAGCGCCGTCTGTCCTGCCTGACGCCAGTGTTTTTCTTCGCCGATGGTCTGCCAGGGAAGAATGCCGTCCGCACCGGCGGCCCAGGCGGACAGGGACCAGAGCACCGGCTGGGTATTGGGTGCATCTACGCCACTGGCTGTACCATATTCTGAAAAAAAAGCGTCACCTGCAGCAAACTGCTGCTCCTGAATCATCCGGGTCTTCTGTATATCATTTCCGCCCACATAGGTCATGTCCATAATGCCCCGGAGAATATTCCGGCCAAACGGAAGATAGGAAATATCGCCTCTGAAACCGGCCAGTGTCCGCTTCCGGATGGGACCGACGGCAGAATGCCATTGTTTTCCATACCACTGGAGCGCCAGAAAGTCCTGGGTGTGGATGGGTTCATCAAATACCCAGGGGGCGGAACCTGCCGGATACCGCTCCCGGTGATAGACCTTGTTGTTCAGGTAAAACTGGAAAAAAGTATCTTTCCAGCCCTTGTCTTCACAGTGCCGGATAAATTTCCGGAAAGCAGTCTGCAGTTCATCGGCGTACGCTTCCGTGAATGCATCTTCAATCCAGTAGGAGGGATCATAATGGGCATAAAGATTGACGGGCCAGTTTTCACTGAACGGAAGATACAGAACATCTACCGGTTCGCCATCCCGGGGAAGGCCATTGAATGCGGAACCATCCAGAAGTGGACCGACATTGCGGTCCCACCGGGTCCA
>JBEPXL010000182.1:0-6994 GCA_041641935.1 Desulfobacteraceae bacterium
GAAACGCTACAGCCAGACCCGGCGGCATCATCCCCTGGCCCGGGACGGCGGTGTTCTGGAAGGCATCCGGCGGGAACAGCAGTTACTGGGCGAACTGCGGGCAGCGGCAGATCATGTGATCGATACGACCCATTACACCGTCCACGAGCTCAAATCGATCATCTTCGACATTGCCCGGCAGCGCAAAAAGCGGGTTCCGATGCGGATCAGCATCCTATCCTTCGGCTTCAAGTACGGCATGCCCAATGATGCCGACCTGGTGATGGATGTCCGGTTTATCGACAACCCGTATTTTGTGCCGGAACTGAAACCGCTGGACGGGCGGACCACCGAAATTCAGAGCTATGTGCTGGATCGGGACAACACGCGGAAATTTCTGGATAAATATCTGGATCTGCTTGATTTCCTGATTCCTCTCTACGAAAAAGAAGGAAAGGCCTATCTGACGGTGGCCGTGGGGTGTACCGGCGGCAGACACCGGTCAGTGGCCATCAGCAGCGCCATTTTCAAGCATATCAACAGACCGGAACGATGGGTCCGGATCCGCCACCGCGATATCGACAAGGGCTGATCCGGGAAATTATGTTCCGGGACCTGTTCAATAGCGTAAGGATGATTATGATAGGGATAGTGATAGTTACACACGGACGACTCTGCGATGCGTTAATCGAGACGGCTGAGTTGATTCTGGGCGCTCGTCCGGAGGCCATCACGCCCGTCTCCATAAATCTGACGGAAGACGCAGACAAGCTGCGGGGAAAGATCGGCAGGGGGATTAAATCCGTCAACCGGAACAAGGGCATCCTGATTATGACCGACATGTTCGGCGGCACCCCCTCCAACCTCAGCTATTCGTTTCTGGACGAGGGACGGGTCGAGGTCATCTCGGGAGTCAATCTGCCCATGCTGATCAAGGCTGTGAATTCCCGTAAACAGATGGAACTGGGTGACCTGGCGGAATGTCTGGAAACATTTGGCAAAAAGAGCATTTCTCTTGCGAGCGGCATTCTGAAAGGCAACCGGCGCGGCTGAGCATTGAAGCCCTGACGCTTGCCACCGCAGACGAATCCGATATCGAAGGGATCCTGACAGTGGAACGGGCGCTTTTCTCCCGTCCCTGGGGTCCGGACGCGTTTCTGGAAGAGATCAACTGCAAGGATGCGTTCAATTGTCTGGTCAGACGCACCTCTGCCGAAATCATCGGTTATCTGTTCTGCCGCCGGATCGCCGATGAGGTTCATATTCTGAAGATCGCCGTGGCACGGATGTGGCGCCATCAGGGAATCGCATCCTGGCTGATGAACCAGGGGCTCCGCCGGACGGGCGAGGCCGGTATGGACACGGTTCTGCTTGAAGTCCGCCCGTCAAATACGGCTGCCCTGGCGCTGTACAGGAAGTTCGGTTTTGAAACGATCGGCAGGCGGCCGGGGTATTATCCAGAGACCGGAGAGGATGCGCTTCTTATGATGCGGCAAGCAAAAGGAGGTTCTTAATGAGTATCAAAATCGGAATAAACGGCTTCGGAAGAATCGGAAGAGTGGTTTTCAGGGCAGCGATGGACAATCCGGATCTCGAAATAGTTGCGATCAACGACCTGATGGACCCCGAGACACTGGCACACCTTCTCACCTATGACTCGGTCCACGGCAAAATCAGTTCCGAGGTGGAAGCGACAGGAGACGGCATCCGCGTCGGCGGCAAATCCATCACCATCACCGCCGTGAAAGATCCGTCCCAGCTCCCCTGGGGTGATAAAGGGGTCGATATTGTGGCCGAATGCACCGGTCTGTTCCGGGATGCGGAAAGCGCGTCCAAGCACCTGGAGGCAGGGGCCCGCAAAGTGGTCATTTCCGCACCGGCCAAAAGCCCGGATGTGACCATTGTGATGGGCGTCAATGACAATGTCTACGACCCCAAAAACCACCAGATCATCTCCAATGCCTCCTGTACCACCAACTGTCTGGCCCCGGTCGCAAAAGTCCTGCTGGAAAACTTCGGCATCCAGCACGGCCTGATGACCACGATCCACTCCTATACCGGAGATCAGCGCCTGCTCGATTTTCCCCACAAGGATCTCCGGCGGGCCCGCGCGGCGGCGCTTTCCATGATTCCCACCACTACCGGAGCGGCCCGTGCCGTGGCACTGGTGCTGCCGGAACTGAAAGACAAACTGAACGGGCTGGCCATCCGTGTGCCGACCCCCAATGTTTCCATTGTCGATTTTGTGGCCACCATCGATAAATCCGGTGTCACCGGAACGGATGTCAACAACGCGTTGAAGGAGGCTTCCGAAGGCCCGCTCAAAGGGTTTCTCGGCTACAGTGAACTGCCCCTCGTCTCCTCCGATTACAACGGTTCTTCCTTCTCCTCCATCGTGGACGCGCCCAATACCTACGTCATGAACAATATGGTCAAGGTACTGGCCTGGTATGACAACGAATACGGCTATTCCAGCCGGATGGTCGATCTGATGTCAATGATCGGCAAGTCACTGTAACGGGATAAACGGGTAGTCCGTTCAACTGACGAATGCTACTTTTGTCTTTACGGAAACCGCAGGAAAGGAGCACTGTATGGCAGAACGCAGACCGTTTATCGCCGGAAACTGGAAACTTCACAAGACCGGCCCGGAGGCCGCCGAAACGGCCCGGCGGCTGGCGGAACTGGTCGGTGAGGTCACCGACCGCGATATCATGATTGCCCCCGTCTTTACCGCTCTGGCCGATGTACGGGAAGCGGTGAAAGGAAGCCCGGTCGCCCTGGGCGCACAGAATCTCTTCTGGGAAAGCGAGGGAGCCTATACGGGCGAAGTATCCGGCCCCATGCTGAAAGCCGCCGGATGTGCCTGGGTCATCGTCGGTCATTCCGAACGGCGCCAGTATTTCGGTGAAACGGATGAAACCGTCAACCGCCGTATGCGCGCCGCTCTGGATGCCGGACTGAAACCGATTCTGTGCATCGGTGAGTCGGAAGCGGAACGGGAAGCAAAAAAAACTTTTTCTGTGCTTGACAACCAGATTAAAAATGGGTTAAAAGACTTCCTTTCTGACGATCTGGCAACGCTGGTAATTGCCTATGAACCGGTCTGGGCTATCGGAACCGGTAAAACCGCAACCAGCGACCAGGCCCAGGAGGCCCATGAATACATTCGGTCCCGGCTCCGGGAATACTTCGGCGAAGGTGTAGCCGAAGCGGCAAGAATTCAGTATGGTGGAAGCGTCAAGCCCGGAAACGTGGATGAACTGATGGGGTTGCCGGATGTGGACGGGGCACTGGTCGGCGGTGCCAGTCTTGATGCTGAGACGTTCAGCAAAATCGTTCGCTTCAAGCGATAATCCAATAAGGTCTTATGTCTGCTCTGTTGATCACATTACATGTAATTGTCTGTATCGCCCTGATTATGATCGTCCTTCTCCAGACGGGGAAAGGCGCTGACATGGGGGCGGCATTCGGCGGCGGCTCCAGCCAGACCCTGTTCGGAAGCAGCGGTGCCTCCACTTTTCTGAGCAAGGCCACCACTGCGGCGGCCATCATTTTTATGGTCACGTCCCTGACCCTGGCCTACCTGTCGGGAAATCAGGGGACCGGATCGATCATGACCGATGTCGAGGTTCCGGTGGCCGAAGAAGAGGTCGCCGTTCCGGAACCACCGCTTGCACCGGCTGAAAATGAAGCCGGCTCGGCAGCCGTGACAGAAGAACAGGTGGTGGAGACGCCCCCCCCCGCTGAAACGACGACCGGGGAGGTCGGCACAGAAACCACCACTCCGCCGCCGACACAGATGGAGACAGCCGGGGAGGAAGTCGAAACACCTGCTGTAACGGAAACACCGGCGGCGCAACCAATGGAAGCGGAAACCGGCACTGCATCGGAAATGCCATCCGATCAACCGGCAACCGAAGCCGCACCGCTGGAAGAGAACATAGATACAGCAGCACCGGCCGAAGAAGAAAACGCCGGAACGGAATAACGGAACGTCCGGAACTCCGATGAAAATATGCCGAAGTGGTGGAACTTGGTAGACACGCTATCTTGAGGGGGTAGTGGGCCACGCCCGTGCCGGTTCAAGTCCGGCCTTCGGCACCATATATTGCAAAAGGCGTAATCTGATCAGGTTACGCCTTTTCTGTTTTCACAGGTACGCTGTGGAGAAACACCAGCGCCAGGGAAAGCACAGCCGGTTCTTTATTCGCCAAAATGATAAATTGCCTTTCCGAAAGAATTGATGGTATAGTCATCAATACCATGCTGTCCGATTGTCATCATGTACGATTCCTGTGCCTTTTCCAAAACCTGGAGAGTAGAGATGAGTGATTTGTATTTACCGGCGATCCGCATTCGGGGATACCGTTCCTTCCGGGATGTACTGTTCCGGCTGAACCGGCTTGAGGTGATCATAGGGGCCAACGGATCGGGCAAATCGAGCCTGTTCAGTTTTCTCCGATTTCTGCGGGATTCCTGTATCCATGAAATTCCCCCCGAAATCATTCCCGGCGCTGTCGGCCAGCACTTCTTTCATAAACCGGGCGGCGATCAGTTTTTCTGGAATGTTCATATCGATTACAAGGATCAGTACCTGATCTTTTATCAAGGGGAGGTTGCGGAAGGCGACCGGGGGCCCGAAGTGCAGTTTGAGCGGATCCTCACCAAAAAGCCGATCGATGATACGGCACAGGGAGGATTCACCTTTCTCGACTTCAAGTCCGGCAAAGGGCTGGTGCGGGATCCCCAGGACAGGGATTTTCTCCGGAAAGAATGGGATATCGGAAGACCGAACCAGCTGGGACTGGGGGCGATCACCGATGCCAACCTGCCGATCCTCTTCGAGTTGCGGAACTATATCCAGGGCTGGCGGTTCTACAGCGGTACGAGGGTCAACAGTGAAAAGATGCGCCAGCCGGTTCCCGTTGCATGGACGCCCATTCTGGATGAAGACTGCGGCAACCTGAGCGCCGTGCTGTACAACCTGATGAACGATTTTCCGGAAGCCTTTGAAGATCTCAAATCACTGATCCAGTTTGCCATTCCAGGCTTCAAAAGCCTGGATGTGAGAAAACTGGGAGAATCCAATGAAGTAATGGCCTTCTGGCAGGAAGACGGCGTCGAGACGGAACTGAGCTTTGCCGATCTCGCCGACGGTATTCTGCGGTTTATTGCCTGGGCCACCCTCTGTATCATTCCGACACCGCCGCCGCTGATCTGCATCGATGATCCCGGTCAGGGGCTTCATCCCCGGACCATGCCGGTGCTGGCCGGACTGTTTGAAAAAGCGTCGGAACGGACCCAGGTTCTGCTGACCACCCACGCCTCCTATTTTCTGACCCAGTTTGATCTGGAAAATATTTCCCTCATCAAGAAATCGGCAGGCGGCAGCGTTTTCGTGAACGTGAGAAACGCCCAGGCGCTGATGAGCCAGCTGCAGAAAGTGGAAACCGAGGAGATGGAACAGATGTACCGGGCCGACGAACTGGAGGCGCTGTTTTAGTCGCCACAAATAAGGAGTTATATTCATCATGATGCTTGCATACAGCACCAACGCGTTTGTGCAGTTCACACTGGTCGAAACCATTGAAAGAATTGCCGCAATCGGCTACGAGGGCCTGGAAATCATGTGTGACCGGCCCCACCTCTACCCTCCGGATTTTGATGCGGACGATCTGGCTGCGGTAACGGCAGCACTGGACCGGACGGGTCTCAAAGTGACCAACCTCAATGGTTTCACCCTCTTTGCCGTCGGTGACACCTACCTTCCCTCATGGATTGAACCGGATGCCGCCCGGCGGGAAATCCGTATCCGTCACACCCTGGACTGTATCCGGATTGCCCGGCAGATCGGCTGCGAAAATGTTTCCATCCCGCCCGGCGGGCCCCTGAACGGAATGGACCGGAACCAGGCGCTGGCCCTGTTTCATAAAGGGCTGGAGCAGGTGATTCCCCTGGCGGAAGAACTGAAGATCAATCTTCTGGTGGAACCGGAACCGGACCTGCTGATCGAGCGGACCTCCGAATTTCTCCCTTTTATCCGGGACGTCCAGTCCCCCGTCGTCGGCCTCAATTTCGATATCGGCCACTTTTACTGTGTGGGCGAAGACCCGTCTGCGGCCTTTTCGGAACTGTATGAGTGGGTCCGGCATGTCCATCTGGAGGATATCGCCGACACCCGCGTTCACCGCCATCTGATTCCCGGTCATGGTGCGATTCCCTTTGAGAAGGTGATCCGGACCATGAAAGAACTGGGCTACGATGGTGATATCTGCGTCGAACTCTATCCCTACACAGATGAGCCCGAAGCTGCCGGACGGGAAAGTCTGGACTATCTGAAGCGCCTGCCGATCGAATGGTAGGCGGCAAGGGAACAGCCTGCCCCGGATATGCCTGCACGGTTAATCCGTGCCGGAAAGACTGCCCGCTGACTGCTGATTACTGGTAACTGCTTACGAACAAATGGAATCTGATGAACAAATCCCTATATGACCAGTCCTTTTCGGTGCCGTTCCGGTATCCGGTCTGGTTTACCCGTCACCTCTTCTCCCCGGAGAATCCGCTTCTGCCGGAAACCCTGAACCGACTGCAGGAAAACCGCCGCCACCGGGCCGTGGTTTTCATCGATGACGGCGTGGCCGCCGCCCATCCGCATCTGATCGATGACATCACCGGCTGCTTTGCCCGTCATTCCGAACAGATGGTACTCGCCGGTGCCCCGGCTTTGGTTCCCGGCGGCGAAACAGCCAAGAATGACTGGAAATATGTCCATCAGGTCATCGACGAGATCAGCCGTCACCATCTCGACCGCCAGAGCTATGTCATCGCCATCGGCGGGGGTGCGGTTCTGGACATGGTCGGATTCGGGACCGCCATCGTTCACCGGGGGCTCCGCATGGTCCGTGTTCCGACCACCACCCTGGCCCAGAATGATGCCGGTATCGGCGTCAAGAACGGTATCAATGCACAGGGGCAGAAGAATTTTATCGGCACCTTTGCCCCCCCGTTCGCT
>JBEPXL010000183.1:0-6975 GCA_041641935.1 Desulfobacteraceae bacterium
TTTCTATACCAACAAATATGAATACCGGGATGAATGGCTCGCCTTTTCCCGCCTTCTGCAGGGGGCGCTGTCGGAAATGGAAGTGATCGACGCCCTCCACCAGGTCATGATCCGGAGTCTCTACACCAACCATATCTTCATCTGGACCGGCGACAATGAGGGCGGCTACCGCCTGATCTTCTACAAACTGACCCCGGCCGACACATCACAGATTGCCTGTCTCCCCCCGGACCACCCCCTGATCGAAAGCCTCGGAACCCATACCCATTATTATGCAGAGGAAAAGGATCATCCCTACCTCTCTCCGGAAGCGATCCTTCCCCTGCAGTCCGGTCCGGGGCTGGTCCTTTTTGTACCTATCCGGACCGGTGAAGAGACCCTGGGGCTCATCGGACTGGGGCCGGAATTTACCGGCGGACGGTATGGAGAGGATGATTTCGATCTGCTGTTCGCGCTGGGGGCCCAGACCGCCTCGGCGCTGCAGGCCGCCCGCATGGCCGAAAAGGTCGCCCGGAACCGGCAGCAGGAAGCCTGGGATGTGATGTCGGCCTTTATCCTCCACGATGTCAAGAACGCGGCCAGTATGCTGTCGCTGATCCATCAGAATGCAGGCCAGTATATGGATGACCCGGATTTCCAGCAGGATCTGCTGGAAGGCATCGATGATGCCGTTCGCCGGATGAACAAGGTCCAGAACCGGCTTTCGGTCATCAAGCGGGAGATTGTCCCGGTCTGGCAGAATCTGGATTTCAGCGAACTGCTGGCGGAAGCGGCGGTGAAACTGGAAAAACGGCTGCAGCGGCTCGATATTCACTGCCGGTTCAGCGGCATACAGCCCATCCGGACGGACCCCGAACTCTTCCTGCGGATTCTGGAAAACCTCCTTCTCAATACCCTGCAGGCCGGGGGATCCGATGTGGATATCCGCCTCCGGCATTCCCGGACCGGCTTCATCACGGTGGAACTGACGGACAACGGCCCCGGTATTCCGCAGAACCTTCTGCCCGACGCCCTTTTTGCACCGTTCAGGACCACCCGGCCCAAAGGCAGCGGCGTGGGACTCTGGCAGGCCCGGCGTCTCGCCTCTGTCCTCGGGGGAACCCTCACCGCCGAAAACAGGGACACCGGCGGGGCCCGTTTTTCCCTTTCCCTGCCGCTGCACGTCAAAAATGGTTGATTTTCAGGCCGGAAATGGTTAACTTACCCGATTCGTAATCAAATCATACCCCAAGGGAGGAATATCCATGCCCATTTATGAATATCACTGCGACCAGTGCAACAAAAACTTTGAATGTCTGATCCTCGGCGGCGATGTGCCCGAATGCCCGACCTGCAACGGCAACAATGTGGACCGGCTGATGTCGGCCTGCGGGTTTGTCAGCAAGGGCGGCGGCGGTGAAACCGTGCGGCAGTCCGCCGGTACATCCTCCTGCGGCGGATGCAGCGCTTCCAGCTGCGCAGGCTGCGGCCACTGATGGCCGCAGATATCCGCATCGGGACACGGGGGAGCCAGCTCGCCCTGTGGCAGGCCAACTGGGTCAGATCGGCCCTGATGGAACGGTCTCCCGGTCTGACGGTCGAGCTGGAGATCATCAAAACAAAGGGAGACAAAATTCAGGATGTTCCCCTGGCCCGGGTGGGCGGCAAAGGGCTCTTTGTCAAGGAGATTGAAGAGGCGATCCTGGACCGGCGGGTGGATCTGGCGGTCCACAGCATGAAAGACATGCCCTCGGAAATTCCGGCAGGACTGGGCATCGGGGCCATTCCCGAACGGGAAGATCCGCGGGACGCCCTTGTTTCACGTCATGGACTCTCGCTGAATGAACTTCCACAGGAAGCGGTAATCGGAACCAGCAGCCTCCGCCGGGGCGCCCAGCTTCTGAGCGCCCGGCCGGATTTGAAAATCGTCACCCTCCGGGGCAATCTCGATACACGGCTGAAAAAGCTGGAAACCGAAGGGCTGGACGCCGTCGTTCTGGCGGCGGCGGGACTGCGCCGCATGGGATTTGCCGACCGCATCACCCAGCTGCTGGACGAAACCCTCATGCTGCCGGCCGTGGGCCAGGGCGCGCTCTGCATTGAATCCCGGATAAACGACCCGGAGATCGATCCTCTGGTCAACGCCCTCAACCACGTCGATACCCGGACTGTCGTGACCGGCGAACGGGCCTTTCTTCACCGGCTCGAAGGCGGATGTCAGGTTCCCATCGCCGCCCACGGCCATCTGGACGGGGAGTTCTATACCCTCCACGGGCTGGTGGCCTCCCTGGACGGCAGAACCGTCATCCGGGAAACCCTCTCCGGACCGGCCTCGGAACCGGAAAAAATCGGCGTATCGCTGGCCGAACACCTTCTCGCCCGGGGCGCCGGGAAAATACTGGAACAGTTGAAGGATACCCATGAACAGAACACCCGGTAAAGTCTACCTGATCGGGGCAGGCCCCGGCGATCCCGGACTGATTACGGTCAAGGGGCGCGAATGTATCGAAACCGCCGATGTGATCGTCTACGATTATCTGGCGTCCCCGACCCTGCTGAAATACGCGCCGGAACAGGCCGACATGATCTACGTCGGCAAAAAAGGCGGAGACCATACCCTCTCACAGGAGGGCATCAACGATCTGCTGGTGGAAAAGGCATCGGCAGGCCACACCGTGGCGCGGCTCAAGGGCGGTGATCCCTTCATCTTCGGTCGCGGCGGCGAGGAAGCCGAGGTACTGATCGATGCGGGCATTCCCTTCGAGATCGTGCCGGGTGTCACCTCCGCCATCGCCGCCCCCGCCTATGCGGGCATTCCCCTCACCCACCGGGATTACACCTCGACGGTGGCCTTCATCACCGGCCACGAAGACCCGACAAGATCCGAATCCCGCATTGACTGGGCATCCCTGGCCCGGGGCATCGGCACCCTTGTTTTTCTGATGGGGGTCAAGAACCTGCCCCGCATCGTCGAACGGCTTCTGGAGAACGGACGCGCACCGGAAACGCCGGTGGCCCTGGTCCGCTGGGGAACCACCACAAAGCAGGCGGTCGTCTCCGGAACCCTCTCCAGTATTGTGAAAC
Source organism: Desulfobacteraceae bacterium (assembly GCA_041641935.1). Lineage (GTDB taxonomy): Bacteria > Desulfobacterota > Desulfobacteria > Desulfobacterales > Desulfococcaceae > JBEPXL01. The sequence goes on from JBEPXL010000183.1 coordinate 3,064, forward strand.
GGGTACAGGAGGCCGGACTCAAGGCCCCGGCCATTATCGTGGTCGGCGATGTAGTGCAGTTGAGAGACCGGATGAAATGGTTCGAACACCGGCCCCTGCTGGGCCGGCGAGTCGTCGTCACCCGCGCCCGGGAGCAGGCGAGCGATCTGGTGAAACAGCTGACCGATCTGGGGGCCGACTGTCTGGAATGCCCCACCATCGCGGTGGTTCCCCCGGCGGACTGGGCCCCCCTCGATCAGGCTCTGGACCGGATACTTGACTATGACTGGATTGTCTTTACCAGCGTCAACGGCGTCCGGTTCTTTTTTCAGCGGCTCTTCGAACGGGGAATGGATGTCCGCGCCCTGGGTCATCTGAAGACGGCATCCATCGGACCGGTCACGGCGGCGCGGCTGCGGGATTTCGGCATCACCAGCGATATCATCCCCGAAAGCTACCGGGCTGAATCGGTGGTGGCGGCCTTTGACCGTGAAAACGTGCAGGGAAAGAAGATTCTGCTGCCCCGCGCCGAAGAGGCCCGGCCCGTCCTGCCGGTGGAACTGACCCGGATGGGGGCGGCGGTGGACGAGATCACCACCTACCGGACCCGTCAGGCCCGTAACAATGCCGATCTGCTGGTCCGGGAACTCACAGAGGGCAAGATTGACATGGTCACCTTTACCAGTTCCTCCACCGTCCGTAATTTCAAGGCCCTGCTGCCGCCGGACGCCGACATGGATGCACTGATGAAGGAGGTCACCGTCGCCAGTATCGGCCCCATTACCTCGGACACCGCCCGGGAACTCGGCTTTACCGTCCACATCACGGCGGAAAACTATACCATACCGGGCTTATGCGAGGCGATTCTTCAGCACCCCGCGTCGGTCTGACCACCGGCTTCATCCCAATCCCTATCGGAGGATATGACATGACGATGTATAAATCTGCGATCATCATAGACGGTAAATTTCTGGAAGAACTGGACATGCTGGTCAACGCCAATATTCCCCCCGTCCGGGGCATGACGGTACAGGAAACCGTTGCCGAGGTACTGACCCATATCGACAGCGAACGGCTGTCCCGGGAGTTTGTCATACTGGACCCGGAGTTTGAACAGTTACTGACCGAAGAGGCGTTTTCCCTGGAGCGGCTCAACTGAATCCTCTGCGGTTTCCTGCTGTTTTCACGGCTGTTCCATGACCACCCCGTCCGCTTTCGGCGGTATCTACCTCCATATTCCCTTCTGCCGCCGGAAGTGTCCCTACTGTGATTTCCATTCCACCAGCGATCTTTCCGGCATTCCGGATTTCGTTTCCGCACTCCTCCGGGAGATGGACCTTCTTGCCGATACGGTGCGGTTTTCATCGGATACGATCTATCTGGGCGGCGGTACGCCGACCGTTCTGCCGCCGGAACAGATTGACCGGATCATTACCGCGGTACACCGGCGGTTTGACCTGCAGCCGGACCCGGAGATCACCATCGAAGCCAATCCCGGCACACTCACCCCGGAGACACTGCGGGCTCTGCGCCGGTGCGGGATCAACCGGATCAACATCGGCGTCCAGTCCTTCAACGACCGTCATCTCCGGTTTCTGGGGCGGATTCATTCCGCTGCCGACGCCCGCGCCGTGGTGCTGGCAGCCGGAGAGGCGGGTTTCAACAATATCGGCATCGACCTGATCTACGGACTTCCCGGACAGACCCGGCAGGACTGGCAGAGAGACATGGAAGCGGCCATTGCCCTGCAGCCGGACCACCTCTCCTGCTATACCCTCACCTATGAACCCGGAACCCCGCTGACCCGGCAAAAGGAAAAAGGGAGATTCCTTCCTCTGCCGGAGGGACGTGTCGGGGATCTGTTCGAGATGACCGTCCGGTTTCTGGCCGGCCGGGGCTATGAATGCTATGAAATCTCCAACTTCGCCCGGTCCCGGAAGCGACAGTCACGCCACAACCGGAAATACTGGTCCGGTGCGCCTTATGTCGGACTGGGGCCTTCGGCCCACGGTTTTCTGCCGGATCCGCCGCTCCGGTACTGGAATCATGCCTCCCTGGCGGATTACCGCACAGCTATCAGGGCCGGAAAACGCCCTGTGGCCGGCGCGGAAGTGCTGGACCGGGAACAGCAGATAACCGAGGCGATCTATCTGGGACTGCGGCAGACAGAGGGGATCGATATACGGGCGTTTGAACAGCGGTTCGGGATCGATTTCCAGCGGCGGTTCGGTGATCTGACCGCCATGCTGCAGCGGGAAGGGATGGTCCGGCCCGATGAACCGGACCGGCGCTGTGCGCTCACCATAAAAGGAATGCGCTTTCTGGACAGTGTGGCGGGGATGATGACAGCGGCGGGGGAATGAAACACCGTACGCCAGAAAGAACCGGCTTCAGCCGGTTTGAACAGGTTCAGCCGGGAGATTCATTTCCCGGCGCAGGGGAGTGCGTAACCCGCCGGTGATGCACAAAAGAAAGAACCGCGTAATAGACCGGATAGAAAAGCGACACAAAGGCGAGTTCCTCCACCCAGGCGGCCTTCGGGAAGAGACAGAGAATCCCCACCATGAGTCCGTAGATGAACGAGAAGACAAGGGTCGGGGTTTTCATCCACGGTGTCTGGGAGGGATAAATGTAGCGGATCGGCACGAAAACCAGAATCGAGAGCAGAATCAGGATGATGGCCGTCAGAATATCGTTGAACGGAAAAAAGTAGAGATACAGGAAGACCACGTTCCAGTAGGACGGAAAACCGACAAAGGAGTCCGTTGTCTTGGCCTGATCCTGGCAGAATCCGTAGGCGCTGGCCAGCACCGGCAGCATGGCCACCCAGGTGAGGCCGTCGGGCAGGATGTGGAACACGATCATGGCAACGGCGGGAAGAAAGGCATAGTTGATGTAGTCGATAATGTCATCCAGCTTTCTGCCGTCAAAATCGGGCAGCACTTTTTTCACTTCAAAAAAGCGGGCCAGTGCGCCGTCGGTGGCGTCGATGATCACCGCAAGCCAGAGGGCAATCAGAAAAACCTGTTCATTGTCGTCTTTTAGTGATAAAGCAGCCACAAAAGCGAGGATCAGTCCGATGCCGGTATAGAAATGGACACCTGCCGCTAATAACTTTCTGGATAACATGATTGGTGGTTACCTCCGGAACCCGCTGACGTTTTGTCTTCTCTCTGAAAATGGCAAATAGAAAAAGTATAACCTGTTTTTACGGTTTGTAAAATGAATTCTATTTAAAGAATGATCCCAGGTCCATTCCATCCCGGCACAATCCACCGCCGACGGCTGTTTTACACCCTCCTCGCGTCCATTCTGCTGTTTTTGATGATTTCCACCGGTTTTCATTTTTTCCGGTATCTGCAGTACCAGACAACAGCAGACCGGCTGGTCCGGCTCCGGAAGGCGGCAGAGGCCGCAGACCGGCTGGACAATCCGGTGGAAGCGATCCGCCGGTTGAATGCGCTGGAACCGGTACTGCCGGAGATGGACCTGCGGATTCTTATGCGCCGCTGGGAAATCGTTTTACACCGAATGAAGCAGATCCGGAACGCCGGAGAGCAACCGGCGCTTCAGAAGGATGTGCCGGAGATGGCTGCGGAACTGAACCGTCTCCTGGACGGGATGATCTCCCGGGCCGACCGCCTGCTGACCGGTGACAGTGAACTGCTTCCGGCGACCGCCTGGCGCCTCTGTAATCTCCGGGGTGCTGTCCGGCTGGTGACGGCGTACCTGGTTCTGGAAAACGAACAGAATGAAAAAAAGGCGGCAGGACAGATCAAAGCCGCCATTGACGATTTTGCCGCCGCCATCGATATCGCCGACCGGTCCGACACCACCAATGCGGAACGGATGATCCCCCGCTGGAATCTGGAGCTTCTCCACAGTGAAGCCGATATCCGGAAGATTGTCCTTACTTCGCCGGATACCGGAAGG
>JBEPXL010000184.1:0-6933 GCA_041641935.1 Desulfobacteraceae bacterium
TGCCAGAAGCCGGGGACGCGCCATCAGGGCCCGGCCGATGGCGAGCATCTGCTGCTCGCCGCCGGAGAGGGTCCCGGCCCGCTGTTCCGCCCGTTCCTTCAGAATCGGAAAGAGTTGGGTGATCCGCTCCAGATCTTCGGCGATTTCACGGCCCCGGCGCTGCCGGTACCGGATATAGGCGCCCAGTTTCAGGTTGTCCATGACACTCAGCGGCGGGAAAATCAACCGTCCCTCGGGAACCAGGCTGATGCCCCGTTTTACCACCGACGGCGGGCTGGCCCCCTGCAGGGATTCACCTTCAAACGCGATCTCCCCCTTCCACCCCGGCAGCAGACCGCAGACCGACTCCAGAAGGGTACTTTTTCCCGCGCCGTTGGCCCCGATCAGGGTGATCAGTTCCCCTTCCTGCACGGAGAGGCTCACGCCCTTGATCGCCATGATCCGGCCATAATAGCATTTCAGATTCCTGATACGCAACATATCACTGTCCCAGATAGGCTGCCATGACGGCCGGGTCGGACTGGACTTCCCGCGGGGTTCCCCGGGCGATCATCCGGCCCTGGTCCAGCACCACAATCCGGTCGGATACCTTCATGGTCAGGCTCATGTCATGTTCCACCAGCATCAGCGTAACCCCCCGGTTCCGGATTCTGTCGAGCAGTTCCCCCAGATGTCTTGTCTCCACTGCATTGAGGCCGGCTGCCGGTTCATCCAGAAGAAGGAGTTTCGGATCCGACGCCAGGGCCCGTGCAATTTCCAGAAGGCGCTGCCAGCCGAAAGGAAGATCGCTGCCGGGACGGTCGGCATGTTCCGCCAGTCCCACAATATCGAGCAGTTCCATTGCCTTTTCCCGGGTCGCCTTCTCCTCTTTATGGAAACCGGGCGTCCGGATCACGGCTCCCCAGAATCCGTTTCGGGTCCGGACATGCAGGCCGACCATGACATTCTCCACGGCGGTCATGCTTTCAAAAAGTTCCACATTCTGAAAGGTCCGGGCGATCCCCAGGCCGACAATGTCGTGGATTCTGCGGCCGTGAATCGGCTTGTCACTGAAGACCACCTGGCCCCGTGTCGGTCTGTACGCACCGGTGATGACATTGAAAAGCGTCGTCTTTCCCGCCCCGTTGGGACCGATCAGCCCCAGAACGATACCCGGCGCTACCCCGAAGGAGACATCGGTCAGGGCTTTCACCCCGCCGAAGGTCCGGGAGACATTTTCAATCCTCAGCAGGGGATGTTCGTTTTCTGGCGTGTTCATAGATATCCAGGATGCCCCGTGTCAGTCCCCGGGGCAGAAAAATCATCACGACCATCATGATCAGGCCGTAGACGATCATTTCAAATTCGGAAAAGGTATGGAGCCACTCCGGCAGAAGCGTCAGCAGGGCCGCTCCCAGCAGAGCCCCCCAGATGCTCGCCATGCCGCCGATGACCACCATGGTCACCATCCGGACCGAGGCGAGAAAATCGAAGGAACCGGGACTGATGAAACTGATGAAATGGGCGTAGAGAAATCCGGCCAGGGCCGCCACCGCTGCACTGAAGACAAAGACCTGGAGTTTGAGGTGCATGGTGTTGACGCCCACGGCCCGGGCCGCGTTCTCGCTGTCGTGAATGGCCCGGAGTGCCCGGCCTGTACGGGATTTGATCAGCCGCCGGCAGAGAATGATGATCAGCAGCACCGTTGCCCAGACCAGAAAAAAGTAGTTCCGCCCCGAAAAAAAGGAGACCGGCCCCAGTTCCAGCGGCGGAATTCCCACAAATCCCGATGATCCGCCGGTGAGGCTGCTCCATTCCCGGAAGATAATGTAGCCGATCATGCCGAAACCGAGGGTTCCCATGCCGAGATAGTAACCGGAGAGTTTCAGGGTCGGCAGCCCCACCACAAAGGCCACCGCCGCCGCCAGTCCCAGGGCGCAGGGCAGGGAAAGCCAGGGCGACAGGCTGTAGTGGACCGTCAGAATGGCGGTGGTATAGGCCCCGATACCGTAAAAGGCGGCATGTCCCAGGGAAATCTGACCGGCGTAGCCCATGAGCATGTTCAGACCCAGCGCCAGAAGGGTGTTGATGCCGATGAAGGTGAACAACTGGAGATAGTAGGGATTTTCGACCAGAAGTCCGACCGTCAGAACGGCGAGAAAAAAGAGTGTATATGAAGCGGTGCGCCGGAAAAACTGTTTCATCGGGATCAGAATCGCTGGGTGCTGGCGGCGCCGAAGATGCCGCCGGGCCGGATGTAGAGAATCAGGAGGAGGAGGATAAAGGCGATGGCGTCTTTCAGTGCCGATGAGATGAATCCGACGCCCATGGCCTCGACAATTCCAAGAAGAAATCCGCCGATCACCGCCCCCCAGAGACTGCCGATGCCGCCGAGCATGGCGGCGCAGAACCCTTTGAGCCCCAGAATGGTGCCCATGTCGTAGCTGCACATGGTCACCGGTGCGATGATCATTCCGGCGATGCCGCCCAGCCCCGCGCTCATCACAAAGGCCAGCAGCACCATCCGTTCCGACGGAATACCGGTGAGCCATGCCGCCCGCTTGTTGATGGCCGTGGCCTGCATGGCCTTGCCGGTCAGGGTTTTGCGGTAGAAGAGGTGAATTCCCACTGCCAGCAGCAGGGCAATGACCAGGATCCAGACGCTCTGGGCCAGAAAGGTGGCCCCGCCCAGTTGAATCGGCGGCAGATCGATAAACGGCGGCAGGCTGCGGGCATCCTTTCCCCAGACGATCATGGCCACACCCCGGAGGAAGATGGACGCCCCCACGGTGATGATGACCAGCACGATGGGATGGGGGCGGGAGACGGTCCGGATGGCGAGCCGTTCCAGCAGCAGGCCCACCAGGGAGACGGCGATGATGGTCAGGAGAAAGGCCACCGGCAGGGGCAGACCGAAAACGCCCCAGAAGGTGACCAGTGTCAGCGCGCCGAGCATGACAAACTCGCCGTGGGCGAAGTTGATCAGTTCTGTTGCGTTGTAGAGCATGGAAAAGCCGATGGCGATGATCGCATAAATGGCCCCGTTGGTCAGCCCTGAAAAAAGGTACTGCAGAAACGCCTGCACCCGTCCTCCTGTTGGATTGGTTTACTCGTTTACGTCCACCCCCTCACCGGCAGGGGAGAGGGAGACGTTGTCATTTTGTCTGAACAGATCCATCCGGTTCCTCCCCTGCCGGAGAGGAACCGGGAAGGTTCAGTCCGTTATTCAATCAACTGCCAGGTGCCGTCCTTGATCCGCACCATCACAAAGGCATCCGGTCCCAGCCCATTGTGGTCTTCCCCGCTGAAACTGAAGGTTCCGCTCACACCGACAAAGTTTTGGGTCTCCTCGATGTTTTTCCGGATCTTCTCCCTGTCACCATCGGTTCCTTTCATGGCCCGGGCCAGAATGTGCATGGCGTCGTAGGCATAACCGCCGAACCCGGAAACCGGCATCTTGTATTTGCCGGTGTAGTTTTGCGAATACTGCTTCAGGACTTCCTTCTGGGGATCGCTGTCGGGCAGGAGATCCCATATCAGGATTTTCCCGGTGGGCAGATAAATTCCCTCGGCGGCGCTTCCGGCCAGTTCAATAAACTTGGGCGAGGCGACGCCGTGACTCTGGTAGAGCGGAATCTTCATGCCGAGCTGTTCTACATTCTTGGCGACCACCGCAGGTCCCGGGTTGGTTCCCCAGCAGACCACCGCATCGGCGTTGGCGGAACGGATTTTGGTCAGCTGCGCGGTCATATCCGTATCCTTGGCTCCGAAATTTTCATCCTGAACCACCGTGAGTCCGTACTGGTCCGCCTGTTCCAGAAGCTGCTGCCTGCCGCTTTCGCCGAAGGCGTTGGAGACGGTGAGGATGCCGATATTCTTGATGTTCTGGCGTTTCATGTGATCATAGATGCTCGCCACCGCCAGAATATCGCTCTGGGCGGTTTTGAAGATCAGGGGCTTGACCGGAGAGGTGATCTTGTTTCCGGCGGCACAGCTGATCAGTGGTGTGCCGGCCCGTTCCGCAAATGGCATCACCGCCAGTGTGGTCGGTGTGGTGCTGGGGCCGATGATGGCGATGACCCGGTCCTTGTTGATGAGCTTGCTCACGCCCATCACCGCCTTGGTCGGGTCCCCTTCGGTATCGTAGATGATCGCTTCCAGTTTGCGACCGTCAATGCCGCCTTTGGCGTTGATCTCTTCCACCGCCATTTCCATGCTCCGCTTTTCCGGATCACCGAGAAAGGAGGCCCGGCCCGTGACAGCGAAGATGCCGCCGATCTTGTAGGTATCTTCGGCCTGAACCGGAGAGAAGAGGGGGGAAAGGGTGATAAGGGCTGCCGCCGTTACAAGCACGAGTGATTTCATGATTTGTTTCATGTTGCTGTCCTTTCGCTGTCACAATTTAAAACATCCGCCACGTCATATCCGATCCTGCAGACCGGCACCCTTTTTTTGTTCCGGACAGGTACCGAAGAACCCGTCCCGGCTGCGGCGGGATCTTCCGTTTTCCGCCAGCAGAGGAATACCCGGGGAAGGGATGGTATATTACATGGTGTAGAGTCTGTCTCCGGCGATCACCGTAAGGCCGTTTTCCTGCAGCACCCGCAGGGCTTCGTCGGTATTGCCGAACCGGAAGATCATGATGGCGTTGTCGCCGCTCTGCTGGACAAATGCGTACATATACTCCACATTGATGCCGCCCTTCTGGAGAATATCGAGGATGGTATAGAGCCCCCCCGGCCGGTCCGGCACTTCCACCGCCACCACACGGGTTTTGCCGACGGTAAAGCCGTTTTCCTTCAACGCCGCCTTGGCCTTTTCATTGTTGTCCACGATCAGGCGGAGGACACCGAAATCGGAGGTGTCGGCCAGAGAGAGCGCCCGGATGTTGACGCCGGTTTCAGACAGAATCCGGGTCACCTGGGCAAGCCGGCCTGACTTGTTCTCCAGAAATATCGAAATCTGTTCTACATGCATGCTGCGCCTCCTTTCACTTGTTGACCACCTGTTGAATGGACGCCTGCCGGATCAGAATCTGTAGTTCATACCCGATCACGTCCAAAATTCAAAGCATTTTCAGAGATTCCGCCGGTCGATGACCCGCACCGCCTTGCCTTCACTCCGTGCAATGGTCTTGGGCTCTACCAGTTTTACCTTGACCGAAACCCCGATGGTCTCCTTGATGTTTTTGGTGATGCTCCGCTCCAGGTTCTGGAGGGTCCGCACTTCATCGGAAAAGACATGCTCGCCCACCTCCACCATCACCTTCAGGATATCCAGATTGCCTTCCCGCTCCACGACCATCTGGTAATGGGGCTCGACCCCTTCCATCTCCATCAGGACGCTTTCGATCTGGGACGGGAATACATTGACGCCCCGGATGATGAGCATGTCATCGGTCCGGCCGCTCACCTTGAACATCCGGGCCAGGGTCCGGCCGCAGATACAGGGTTCGGGATTGAGATAGGTAATGTCCCGGGTCCGGTAGCGGATGATGGGAAACGCCTCTTTGGTGATGGTGGTGAAGACCAGTTCGCCGGTTTCCCCGAAGGGGAGAACTTCCCCGGTGTCGGGATTGATAATCTCCGGGATGAAATGGTCTTCGGCGATATGGAGACCCTTCTGGGCCTCATGGCACTCGCAGGCTACGCCGGGGCCGATGACTTCGCTCAGCCCGTAGATATCGATGGCCTTGAGACCCAGTTTCTTTTCAATCTCGCCCCGCATCCGCTCGGACCAGGGTTCCGCGCCGAAGATGCCGAACCTGAAGCTGAGATCTCTGAAGGATACACCCATCTCTTCTGCAATTTCAGCCAGATGAAGCGTATAGGAGGGGGTGGCGGTGAGAATGGTGGGGCCGAAGTCCTTCATGATAATGATCTGGCGTTTGGTGTTGCCGCCGGATACCGGAATCACAGACGCCCCCAGTTTTTCCGCCCCGTAATGGACACCGAGCCCGCCGGTGAAGAGGCCGTAACCGTAGGCGTTGTGGATGATGTCACCGCTGGTGGCCCCGCCCGATGCAAGGGAACGCGCCATCAGCTCGGCCCATGTGCCCACGTCCCGGGCCGTGTAGCCGACCACGGTGGGCTGGCCGGTGGTGCCGGAGGAGGCATGAATCCGGACGATATTGTCCATGGGAACGGCGAACATGCCGTAGGGGTAGTTGTCCCGCAGATCCTGCTTGGTGGTGAACGGAAGCCGCCGGAGGTCGCTGAGGGTCTGGATATCCGCCGGTGTGACACCGGCTTTCTGGAACTGCTGGCGGTAGAAGGGAACGGTGGCATACACCCGCTGGAGGGTGGCCTGGAGTCTCCGGAGCTGGATCGCCTCCAGCGCCTCGCGGGGCATGGTTTCGTATTCCATGTTGAAAATCATCGGTACACTCCTTTCAGGAACATGGCGTCATCACGTTTATAACATGTTTTTTCGGTTGATGTCAGGCTGCAGTCCTGCAGATAAAAAAAGGGCTGTCGGTGTTACCCCACAGCCCTGAAAAAGAAACCATGAGCCTTCACCTGTTTTCGTGTCTGCTCATGGTTGATGTCGTTGTACTGGATGCGGTCTTTTTACTTCAGCAGCCCATGTGCAGACTTCATAAAACAGAAGCCGTCAAAAAAGCTGAAAAAGCAAAAATAAGGAACGCGATCTGGCATGATGAATCCCGCATAGATGTTGAACGAAATTTTCGCCGTTCATAACCTACCGGAACGACCGTGTCAAGAAAAAATCTTCCGCCTACTTCAGTTTCCCCTTGAATTGGGCTTTGCGTTTCTCCAGAAAGGCGGCGGTTCCTTCTTTGGCGTCTTCACTGGCCATGCAGAGGGCAAACGCATCACATTCGATCTTGAGTCCGGTCGCAAGATCGGCGTCGAGGCCGCTGTTGACGGCTTCCTTTGCCGCACGGAGAGACACCTTTCCTTTGGATGCGATGGCTTTTGCGGTTTTCCGCAC
>JBEPXL010000185.1:0-6926 GCA_041641935.1 Desulfobacteraceae bacterium
AATCCGGGCTGATGAAGACCGACTCCGACAGATACTGATGAATCTTTTGAACAATGCCATCAAGTTTACGCCGGAGGACCGGGAAATCGGAATCACCGTCAAGGGAAACCGTACCGCCAACCGGGTCGAGATTACGGTATGGGATACCGGCATCGGGATTCCGGAAACGGAGCAGATCCGGCTTTTTCAGCCGTTTGTGCAGCTGGACGGGCGGCTGTCCCGCCAGTACGAGGGAACCGGCCTGGGCCTCTCCCTGGCCAGCCGGCTGGCCGAAAAGCATGGCGGCGTCATTACCGTGGAAAGTGAAGTGGGCCGCGGCAGTCGTTTCACCGTCTCCCTCCCGTGGACATCCTGAAGATTTCCCGGCAGATTCCCCCGTTTTTTCTGCAAGGATAAGGTGTTAACCCCATTTATTTTCCCTCTCCTCCTTATATCCTGTGATATGCGGCAGGTTTTATCTGCATGGCACTTTCTGCCGGAACAGCAGGAAATGCTGCCGCACCGGACGAATGTTTCTCCTGCCGGAGAACTGCAGGTCTATTCATCATGAGAGGACAGGAATGAAAACAAGACAACCGCAAAATCTGACGCCGAGAGATAAAACACCGAAACTGGCGCGTCCCCTCTGGCTTTTTCTGATCTGGGGGCTGATCATCTATATATTTCTGATGCGTGGCTATTCTGAAGTCAGAGAGATTCCCTATACCTGGTTCAAGAAGAATGTGAGCCAGGGAAATGTGGCGGAAATCCAGGTCAAGGGGGACATCATTCAGGGCCTGTTCAAAAAACCCCTCGAACGGGGGGAGGGGGAGGACGCTGTTGCAATCAAACAGTTCAGGACCGTTCTGCCGCCGTTTGAAGACGAGGGACTGATGACACTTCTGGAAAAGCAGGATGTAGTCATCCACACCGAAAGTACCCAGGCCTCCTGGTGGGGAACCCTGCTGATCTCCTTTCTGCCGTGGCTGCTGATCATCGGCTTTTTCATCTATTCCAGCCGCAACCTGCAGCGCCGGATGGGAGGCGGCGCCGGTATCTTCAAGTTCGGCCAGTCCAAGGCAAAGCGGTACCAGAGTGAGGAAAGCACCACCACCTTTCAGGATGTGGCCGGCCTCAGCAATGCCAAAAAGGAACTGGAGGAGATCATCGATTTTTTGCGGAATCCTTCCAAGTTTCAGAAACTGGGCGGGAAACTGCCCAAGGGAATTCTGCTGGCGGGACCGCCGGGAACCGGAAAAACACTGATGGCGCGCGCCTCGGCAGGAGAGGCGGAAGTGCCTTTTTTCAGCATCAGCGGCTCCGAGTTTATTGAAATGTTTGTCGGCGTCGGCGCCTCCCGCGTCCGGGACATGTTTTCCCGGGCCAAGAAAGAGGCCCCTGCCATCATTTTCATCGATGAAATCGACTCCATCGGCCGGGTCCGGGGCGCCGGACTCGGGGGCGGGCATGACGAGCGGGAACAGACGTTGAACCAGATCCTCTCTGAAATGGACGGATTTCTGCCCCACGAATCGGTGGTGGTCATGGCCGCAACCAACCGTCCCGATGTTCTCGACCCGGCGCTGGTCCGGCCCGGCCGGTTTGACCGGCGCATTACCCTGGAACATCCGCACCGTCAGGCACGGGTGGAAATTCTCAAGATTCACACCCGGGATGTGCCGCTGACCGACGACATTGATCTGGAAACGCTGGCGGCGATGAGTGTCGGCTTTTCGGGCGCCGATCTGGAAAATCTGGTGAATGAGGCAGCGCTGCTGGCCGGACGGAAGGACAAGGAAACGGTTGAAAACAGTGATTTTGAAGAGGGGATCGACAAGATCCGGATGGGCCTGGCGCGGGAGGAAGTCTTCAGCGAAGACGAACGGAAACTGATTGCCTATCATGAGTCGGGCCATGCCCTTCTGGCCAAGCTCCTGCCCGGGGCGGACCCCCTCAAGAAAGTGACCATCATTCCGCACGGACGGGCGCTGGGCGCAACCGAGCAGATTCCCGATGAGGATCGTCATAATTTTTCACGGAAGTATCTCTACAACCGGATCGCCATTCTGCTGGGCGGTCGTGTGGCCGAACGGCTTGCCCTGGATGATATTTCCTCCGGCGCGGGAAGCGATCTGAAGCAGGCCACCGGGCTGGCACGGCGGATGGTCTGTCAGTGGGGAATGAGCGAACGGATCGGCCCGATCACCTTTGACCGCGGAGAGCCCCATCCGTTTCTCGGGAAAGAGATGGCCGAGCAGAAGAACTTCAGTGAAGACAGCGCCCGGATGATCGATGAAGAAATCCGCAACATTGTCGGCGGCATGGAAAAACAGGCCGAGGAAATCATCTCCGCCAACCGGAGCAGACTGGATGCGCTGGCCAAAGCGCTTCTGGAACACGAAACGCTGGAGGATCAGGAAATCGACCGGCTGCTGAATCTCGCATAAAGGGACTTTATCACTTTTCATCCGGCCGTTCATCTGATATGCTGAGCATGCTTTCTGAATCATTTATCAATCTGTTTTCACTGTCTTTGCTCTGCAGTCCCGAAAGGAGATGCGCCATGAAGAGAATTGTTTCCTTTATTTTTGCGGTTCTTTTATTGCCCGGTATCGTTTTTGCCCAGCAGGAGACACTGGTTCTCAACACTGCGTTTACCTGGCCGGTCGGAAAGATTTTCGAGGAAGTGATGAAAGAAGCATTCCAGCGGAACGGGCTGGATGTGGTGGTGCAGGCGCCGACCGCCGAAAGGGGGCTCCAGCACGCCAACCGGGGCATCGATGACGGCGACGGCCCCCGCATTGCCGGGCTGTCCCGGCTCTATCCAAATCTGATTCAGGTTCCGGAGAAGATCGTTGATGTGGAATTCACGGCCTTTTCCAAAAAAGATATTCCCGTCACAAACAGCTGGGACAGTCTGGACGACTACCGTGTCGGTATTCTGATCGGCTGGAAGATTCTGGAAGAGAATCTTGCTTCCGCTTCCCTGCGAAAGGTAAAAGATGCCGAAACCCTGTTCCGGCTCCTGAATGACGGCCGCATTGATGTCGCTGTGATCAACAGGGTGGACGGGCAGGCGGTGATCCGGCAGATGAACATGGACGGGATCAAGGCTCTGCAGCCGCCGCTGGATGTCAAGGAAATGTTTCTGTATCTCCACAGGAAGCATGAAGATCTGGTGCCGAAAATCGATCGTACGCTGAAAGAGATGAAAGCCGACGGAACGTACCAGAAAATCGTAGACAGCGTGTTGAACAGATCGTAGACGACCCGTGCATCCGGATGCGGCTTCCCCCCCCTCTCTTGTATTCATCCGGATTGCCCTTCCATGCGCCGGTTCCCGGAAGGGGGACCGGTTTTGGTCTTGCAGGCGGCAGGTGAATCCCGTATACTTCTTTTTCATCTTATTGAAGATCGTTACCCTTTTCCCCAGTCAGCGAACAGCAGAAGTACCGCTCCTGCTGCCCCTCCTGCAGGTTTCGGACTGGTGTAAAAGAGGGGCGGAAAAGGCAGCAGAAGCAGGACCGGAAACCGCTTTTCACAGACGTGCAGAAAATATATTCTTCTCTGTACAGACCCGGCATTCCTGCTTTCTGCAGGGCGGGCTGACAGGGCCGTGAGAATTGAATTTCTGCATATCGCTACTCACCGGAGAATATTATCATTTTGGTAAGGTGGATCCGTTCAGAAACAGGACTCCGACTGATGATCACCTTTCTGGTGTTCCTGACCGTCGCCATCGGCATTCTCATCTACGAAACCAGAGGCCTGGTGACCGATGTGGAGTCCTTTCTGAGCGAGCAGGGGGAAGAAACCTATCCCCCGGATGCACCGCTGCTGGAACGGTTTGAGTTGGAGGCTGATCCGTACCTGAAGGGGCTGGTCCAGAAACGGCTCAACAGATTCCTGATCATTGTTCTTGCGCTGCTTCTGGTGCTGACGCTGCTGATCGTCTTTGTCTTTATCACCGATTCTCTGCGGACGCCGGTCACGGATGACGAAACCTCCCCGGAAACCCTGGCGGCACTGCGGGCGCTGGACGATCTGATGGATGAGTACGAAGAGGGATCAGACGGGCTGGTGGAAGATGACGTACTGGAGTCACTCCGGAGAATCGGAGACGTCGAGGCAGAGACCGCAAATGATCCGGAGGTCCGGGATGTTCTGGCCGAACACCTGGAAGAGATGGAGGACAATACCTCGGGCGCGCTGGCCCATTCCTACACCAAAATGGTCGAAGCGCTTCAGAAGATCAACGATCTGGAAAAGAAGCACTCCATCGAGCTGGCACTTGCCAATGAGAAACTCGAAAAGGAGATTGCCGACCGGGAGCGGGCCGAACGGGAAATCCGCCACCTGTCCCGGCGGCTGATCAGCGGCAGTGAAGAGGCCCAGAAAAAACTGGCCCAGGATCTTCATGACGAGTTTGGCCAGACCCTTGCGGCCCTGCACATGGGGGTGGAAAATCTCTGGAATTCCATTCCCGCCGATATGACGCCCCAGAAAGAAAGCATCGATGAACTGATTGGTCTGATCGAGGATCTGGGGGACCGGATCCGGAGCATTTCTTCAGACCTGCGCCCGGATCTGCTGGATGACCTGGGACTGGTGCCGACCCTGGAGTGGTATATCACCGAATTCAATGAACAGCGATCCGATATCCATGTGGAGTTTCAGGCGGTCGGATTCAAAAAACGGCTGTCCTCTGAAATCGAACTGATTCTGTACCGGATTTTTCAGGAAAGCCTCAATAATGTGGTCAAACATGCCAGAGCCGATCATGTGGATACCATCCTGACCTACAGTTATCCAAAGGCCATACTGCTGGTCAAGGATAACGGGGTGGGATTCGACACGGGGGAGCGGTTCAGCGGCATCGGACTGATTGGTATGCGGGAACGGGCTGTTTCGGTGGGGGGAACCATTGACATCCGTTCTGAAAAGGAGAAGGGGACGTCCATCCGGGTGGAATTGCCCGTTTGAAGGAAGGAGACGCCATGAGTAAAATCGCCGTGTTGATCGCGGACGATCATGCAGTGGTACGGGAAGGTCTGGTCAAGCTTCTGGAGGAGCAGTCGGATATGAAGGTGGCCGGCGAGGCCACGGACGGTATGGAGACGGTAAAGAGGGTGAAATCCCTCAGGCCGGATGTGGCGCTCATCGACATCCAGATGCCGAATCTGAACGGGCTGGAGGCGGTGAGTCTGATCAAGGAAGCGGTTCCGGAAACCGAGGTGGTGCTGCTGTCCATGCACAAAAAGGATGCCTATGTGCACCAGGCGCTTTCGGCGGGCGCCCTGGGATACGTCCTCAAGGCCTCTCCGACCTCGGATGTGCTGGAGGCGATCCGCACCGTCTACCGCGGAGAATATTACCTGAGTTCCAAAATCAACTCCAAACTGATCAGCGCCTTTCTGAAAAGCCGTACGGAAAAACCGCCGGTCAGCGGATATGATCTTCTCTCCGAGCGGGAACAGCAGGTGTTCCGGCTGCTGGTGGAGGGCAAATCGAGTGCCGAAATCGCGGATATTCTCTGTATCAGCTCCAAAACCGTGGAGAAGCACCGTGCCAATACCATGAAGAAGCTCGATATTCACAATATGGTTTCCATGGTCAAATATGCCATCAAAATCGGTATCATCGGTCCGGAGCTCTGGGAAGACTGATTTTGCCGCCGGAAAGCTGCACAAAAACCGACTGAGGTTTTCGGAATTCTCTACTGGGGATTACACCCTTCGCCTGATTGTTTCCGCTGCGGATTTGTGGGATGGTCGGATGAAAGGGTGGGGATGCGCCCGCCGACTTGTAATACATTCTTATCAATATACGGAGACAAATTATATGGAATGGAATGACAGAAGGCGTTCAGGCCGCTCCCGTTCCCGCTCCGTTTCGGTGCGGGGCGATCTGGCAATCTGCATTCTGCTGATCGCAAACCTGGTCGGAGCGCTGATCTTCCTCATTGAAATGCTGTGATCTTCTGCCCGTCTGGATCGACACGCCCGGAGTAGGAAAACACTACCCCGGAATACAGTTCCTGACGACTTGATGGGAAAGGATGTTCTGCTCTATGTTCCGTGCAGATGATCAATCGGAAGAAGCGCTGAGGATACCAATGGGAAAGATCAGCATTGTTGTGGCAGACGATCACCGCTTGGTCCGGGACGGTGTACGGAAGGTACTGGCGGAACAGCCGGACATGATCGTGCTGGATGAGGCCGCCGACGGAGTGGAGACCGTGGAAAAGGTACTGCTGTACCGTCCGGATATCGCGCTGATCGATATCGCCATGCCCCGGCTCAGCGGTCTGGAAGCGGCCCGTCAGATCCGTAATGCCGGCACCGATACGCGAATGATCATTTTTTCCATCCACAAAAGCGATGCCTATGTTTACCAGGCCCTTCATGCCGGGGCGCTGGGGTATGTGCTCAAACCGTCCCTGACTCCTGGTGTGATCGAGGCGGTCCGGGCCGTTCACCGGGGCGAATATTTCCTGAGCCCCAAAATCGACTCAATTTTTATTCAGACCCTTTTACAGAATTGCCCGCTTTCCTCTTGACACTGTTTTGAATATGCATGTATTTTTGAATGGCCGTTGCAAGAGACGTGAGTAAAGCCGGAAACGTACTGCGGAAAAAGATCAACAGTATCGGGAGGTGTTCTATCGGGTCATACCGGCGGGGAAGTGCAGAGGCAGGGAAGATGCCGGAGAAAGCCCCGGCTTCTGCCGGCAATGGGGTTCCGCCGGGCAATCCGGATTATCACCATGTTCCGGTCATGATGGACGAGGTTCTTTCGTATCTCGACTGCCGGCCGGGGGGAACCTATGTGGACTGCACCCTGGGCGGTTCGGGACATGCCCGGGCGGTGCTGGAGCAGATCGGACCCGGGGGACGCCTTATCGGTATCGACCGGGACACGGCGGCTCTCCGTAACGCGGAGACGAT
>JBEPXL010000186.1:0-6861 GCA_041641935.1 Desulfobacteraceae bacterium
CCCTGGGCGGGGAAGCCGCCACCGGACGGGGCGTCTTTCTGACCCTCATGGCTGCGGCCGAAGACCTGCACATGGACGTGAAGCAGTCCCGGGCGGTGATTCAGGGATTCGGCCAGGTGGGCTCGGTGGCCGCGTCGCTCCTCCATGACACCGGCTGCAGCATCGTGGCGGTCAGCGATGTCTACGGCGGTATCCGGTCGGCTTCGGGCATTGACATTCCAAAGCTGAACGAACATGTGGCAAAGACGGGCCGGGTCGCCGACTTCCCCGGTACGGAACCGGTGGACAACGAAGAACTCTTCGGCGTCGACTGCGACATTATCGTTCCGGCGGCGGTCCAGAGCGTCATCCACAAACGGAACGCCGGCAGTATCCGGGCCCGGCTCATCGTGGAAGGGGCCAACGGTCCGGTCACCACCGACGCCGACGCCATCCTGGGCGACATGGGTGTCACCATCGTCCCCGACGTGGTGGCCAACAGCGGCGGGGCCACGGTCTGCCATTTTGAACGGACCCAGGGCCTGTCGGACCAGTACTGGGATCTGGAAACGGTCAATCAGCAGCTGGAGAAGCGGATTCTGAAGGCCTATCATGACGCCGCCGGAACAGCCCGTTCCGTGGGAACGTCATCGCTGCGGACCGGCGCGTGGGCCCACGCCCTTCAGAAACTGGAAAAGGCCATGAAACTGCGGGGATGGGTATAAGCCCCGTTCCACTGCAAGGAGGAAGTATGGCACTCTTTTCAACGGACGAATATCTTGGCCGCATTGACCGGACCAGGGAGCGGATGGCGGCGGCGGGAATGGATGTCCTCATTGTCGCCGATCCGGCCAACATGAACTACCTGACCGGTTATGACGGATGGTCCTTTTATGTGCATCAGGTGGTGATCGTGGCCGCCGGGGCCGATGAACCGGTCTGGGTGGGCCGGGGCATGGACGCCAACGGCGCGAAGCACACCACCTTTCTGTCCCCGGAAAACATCATCGGGTATCCGGACCACTATGTCCAGTCCCTGGAGCGGCATCCCATGAACTTTGTCGCGGATATCCTGAAGCAGCGGGGATGGGACAAAAAACGGATCGGACTGGAGATGGATGCCTACTACTTCACCGCCAAAGCCGGTGATGTCATCCGCAACGACCTTCCGGACGCTACCTTCGTGGACGGCAACCTTCTGGTGAGCTGGGTCCGGTGCATCAAGTCCGACGCCGAGATCGCGTACATGAAGCAGGCCGGAAAGATCATGGAAAAGGTAATGCAGACCGCCATCGACGTGGTCGCCCCCGGTGTGCGGGAATGCGACGCGGTGGCGGCCATCTACCAGGCCCAGATCGCCGGTACGCCGGAATACGGCGGCGACTACACCGCCATCGTTCCCATGATGCCGGTAGGGGAAAAGACCTCCACCCCGCACCTGACCTGGACCGACGAACCGTACCCGGATGAAGTCGCCATCAATCTGGAACTGGCGGCCTGCCGTCACCGGTACCACGCGCCCCTGGCCCGGACCCTCTATCTCGGCAGTAATCCGCCGAAGAAGCTGACCGACACCGCCGATGTGGTGGTGGAAGGGCTCAACGCGGCCCTGGACGCGGTCAGACCGGGAATTCACTGCGAAGACGTGGAACTGGTCTGGCGGAAGATCATCGCCAAGGCCGGTCTGGAGAAGGAGTCCCGCATCGGCTACTCCATGGGGCTCAACTATCCGCCCGACTGGGGAGAACACACCGCCAGCCTGCGTCCCGGCGATAAAACCGTGCTGCAGCCCAACATGACCTTTCACATGATCCTCGGCATGTGGATGGATGACTGGGGCTTTGAATGCAGCGAATCCTTCCGGGTCACCGAAACCGGATGTGAAACCTTCGCGGATTTTCCGAGGAAGCTGTTTGTGAAATCGTAACGATCCCGGAGACCATGACATGATCCATCATGCGAGAAAAGGACAGACCAGCTACGGAGAGGCCATCGGCATTCTGCTGCTGGACAGCCGGGCGCCCTTCATCCACGGGGATGTGGGCAACGCCCGGAGCTATCCGTATCCGGTCCGGTACAGGCGGATCGACGGCCTCACCGTCGAGCGGATCTTCGCCCACGATACCGGGTTCATCGAAAAAATGGTGGACGGCGCACGGGAACTGGAACGGGAAGGCGTACAGGCGATTACCGGCGACTGCGGCTTCATGGCCATCTATCAGACCGCCGTCAAGGCCGCCGTGGAGATTCCCGTTCTTCTCTCCAGCCTGCTCCAGATTCCCTTTATTCAGGCCACCCTCCCCGACCACGCAAAGGTCGGGGTCATCACCGCCAGTTCCCGGTCCCTCACCCCCGGCGTCTTCCGGCAGATCGGTGTGGACGCCGCCACCACGGTCATTTACGGCCTGGAGGAGAAAGAACATTTCCGGGCCGGGGCGCTGGATGAAATCGGCATCCTGGACAGCGACCGGATCCGGGAAGAGGTGGTGGCGGTCGCACGGGAAATGACCGCCGCGCACCCCGATGTCCGGTCGATTCTGCTGGAATGCAGCATGCTGCCGCCATACGGCCGGGACGTCTCCCGGGCCACGGGACTGCCGGTGTACGACTTTCTGACCATGATCGATCATGTCTATTCCGCCCTCTGCAAGAGGCGATTCGAGGACAGTCTGTAAAATGAATGATCCCATCAAGGCACGGATTCAGGCACTCACGGAAGAACTGGTCGCTCTGCGGCGGGACTTCCACCAGCACCCCGAACTGGGGTTTGAAGAACACCGCACCGCCGGGGTCGTGGAAAGCTACCTCCGGAACCTCGGCCTGGAGACGCACCGGATGGCCGGAACCGGCGTGGTGGCCAGTCTGGAAGGCGAAAAACCCGGACCGGTGCTACTGCTCCGGGCGGACATGGACGCCCTGCCCATCGAGGAACTGACCGACATTCCCTACCGGTCCGAGCAGAGCGGCGTCATGCACGCCTGCGGGCACGACGCCCACATGGCCATGCTGCTGGTGGCGGCAAAGGTGCTGACGGAACACCGGAATGAACTCCAGGGGACGGTCAAATTCGTCTTTCAGCCCAATGAAGAGATCGCCGGCGCCCTCCGGATGATCGACGAAGGCGTGCTCGACGACCCGAAGGTCGATGCCGCGCTGGGGGTGCATGTCTGGACCCCGGTTCCCTCCGGCAGTGTCGCCATCACAACGGGTACGGTCATGGGCGGCCTCGATGTTTTCCGGATCACCATCCAGGGCAAGGGTGGCCATACCGGCTTTCCCGAGGAAGCCGTCGACCCGGTCATCGCCGCGGCCCAGGTGATCCAGACGGTGCAGATCATTCAGACCCGCGAAATCAGCGATCTCCAGTCGACCATTATCATGTTCGGCAGTATCCACGGCGGCACCAAGGGCAACATTGTACCGGATACGGTGGATATGGAAGGCACCATCCGGTTTCTCTACAAGGCCGGACCGGAGAGCGGGGAACAGCCGACGGAACGGTTTCTGCGGATTGTGGAAGACGTCTGCCGGACCCACCGCTGCACCTGCACCATCGACATCGAACACGAAAACATTCCCCTGATCAACGACGACCGGATGGTACGGATTGCCCGGCAAGCGGCCCGGAAGGTCTTTTCCGATGAAAAACGGATCATCGACAACCGCACCATCGCCAGCGAAGACTTTTCCGAGTTCAGCGCCCGGGTTCCCGGGGTTTTCATCTTTCTCGGGGCCGGAAACGAAGAAAAGGAAACCCATCTGCCCCATCACAATCCCCGGTTCAACATCGATGAGGCGGTGCTGCCCGACGGTGTTGAACTCTATGTGAAGGGCGCGTTACAGTATTTCCGTGAATCGGCTTCCGGCTGACCCGCCGGTCGCCGGAGGCTTTCCTTGTTTTCCCCCTGCTTGAAGAGGAGGTGATGGAACACCCGCATCCCCCTGACTGAATCCACAGAAGTTGATTGAATGCCAACCCATGAAAGGAGTATCCCATGAAAAAGATTCTCAGCATTGCCCTCGTACTGGCCCTTCTGCTTCCGATTGGTACCGCGGTCGCCGCGGAATACACCGGACCGGCCATCACGGCCAAGCTGGCCTCCGAGGAGATCGAAGGCGACTTCATGACGGTCTGGGCACGGAAGTTTGCCGATCACATGAAGGAATGGTCCGGCGGCAAAATCGATATTACCATCTATCCGTACGGAACCCTGGGCGCAACCGGCGACATCAACGAACTGGCCCAGATGGGCGTGGTGGAATTCGTCTTTTCCGACTATGCCTGGATCAGTTCCTTTGTGCCCCAGGCCCAGGTGCTGGCGCTCAACTATCTCTTTCCCACCGAGAAAGTGCCCCAGGTGCTGGAATGGATGGTCAAGAACGGCGACTTCATGCCGCTGCTGGAGGAAAAATTCCGGGACAACGGCCTGGTGCCGCTTTCGATCCTGTATGAAGGATGGCAGTGGGTGACCTCCAAGAAACCGATCCTGAAACCCGCCGACATGGACGGGCTCAAGGTGCGGCTGATGTCCTCCAAGCTGCTGGTGGAAGACTACAAGGCCTACGGCGCAAGCCCCACCCCCATGAGTTACGGCGAGGTCTACAGCGGTCTTCAGATGGGGCTCATCGACGCCCAGGTCAACCCGCTGTTTGCCATCTACAGCATGAAGTTCTATGAGGTGCAGGACTACGCCACCCAGCTCAAAAGCGAACCCTTCCTCGGCATCCCCACCGTCAACAAGCAGTTCTTTGATGGATTGACCAAGGACGCCCAGGAAGAAATCCGGCGATTCTGGGTCGAGGCGATTATCCCGGCCGGCAAGTGGATCGACGAGCGGAATGAGGCCGATATGGCAAAGATGAAAAAGGCCAAGCCGGATATGGTCTTCACCACTCTGGATGACAAAGCCATTGAAGCCTTCAAGGCCAAAGCCGAAACCGTTTATCCGAAGTTCAAGGATATTGGCGGTGAAGGCGCTGAAAAGGTGCTGGAAACCCTGCTGGCGGATATGGAAAAGGCCAAGGAAGCCGTGGGCGTAAAATAGGTCTCCGGGCCTGTTCGCCCCGTGGTATGCCGGGCGCGGCGGCCTGCCGCCGCGCCTCAACCCGTTCACGGACAAAGGGGATGTGATGGACCACGAAAAGAATCAAACGGAGAAACAGAGGACACCGGTACAGAAATTCAACCGGGTCCTCGGTCTCATCGTCAATGGTGTCGAGGTATCGATCCTGGTCTTCTGCGTTGCCGCACTGGCCATACTGCTGATCACCAATGTGTTTGCCCGCACCTTCTTCCAGAGTATCTATTTTGCCGAGGAGCTTTCCACATTTCTGGTGATGCTGACGACCTTCACGGGGGTGAGCTACGGCGTCCGGCGGGCCCGGCATATCCGGATGGGCGCGTTTCTCGACGCCATGCCGCCGAAAATGGAAAAGGTGTTTCTCATTTTTATTTCGCTGGTCAGCGCCTTCGTCATGGGCGTCATGACGTGGTTCTCCTACCTGTATCTGATGAACGCCATGGACCGGGGCCACATGACCCCGGCGCTGCGGATGCCGCGATGGATTTTTTACGTCATCATCCCCGTCGGGTTCGGCCTGGCCTGTATCCAGTATATCCGGACCATTATCAAGAACCTTACAGAGAAAGACCCGTGGCAGTCGCCGGACCAGCAGAGTGAATACGAAGACGAGAAGATCGGGGCCTACGAGGTTTCGGGGAAGGAAATTGTAGCCGACACCCTGGACAACAAGACACCGGAACCCCTGGACAAGGAACAGAAGGACAAGCAGATCCGAGAGGGGGACTCTTTATGATACTGTTCGGCATCAGTCTGGCAACCATGCTTCTGCTGGGGTTCCCCTTCATGGTAACCCTGCTGGGCTCTCTGATTCTATACCTCTATGTCTACATGCCGGAGATGGCCCCCCGGCTGATGGGGGCAATGGTGCAGCAGGTGATCACCGGCGTGACGCCGCCGGCCCTGGTCTGTGTTCCCATGTTCATCCTGTCGGCCAGCATTATCACATCGGGGGAGTCGGCCGGACGGCTGATCCGGATGATCAAGTCCTTCGTGGGTCACCTCCCCGGCGGACTGCCCATCACGACCAATGTAAGCTGTACCCTCTTCGGCGCGGTCTCCGGATCGACCCAGGCCACGGTGGCCGCCATCGGCGGCACCATGCGCCCCATGCTCATGGAGGCGGGGTACAAAAGCTCCTTCACCCTGGGGCTGATCATCAATTCCAGCGACATCGCCTTCCTGATTCCGCCGTCCATCGGGTTCATCGTCTACGGTGTGGCCACCAGCACCTCCATCGGAATGCTCTTTCTGGCGGGCATTCTCCCCGGTCTGATGATTCTTGTGATGTTTTCCACCTACTGCTTTGTCTATTCCAAAATCCATGACGTGGGCCGGCTGCCGAAGGCCACCTGGGCCGAACGTCGCTCGGCCATCAAGGACGGCCTGCCGGTCATGGGCTTTCCGGTGATCATCGTGGGCGGCATCTACGCCGGTATCTTCAGCCCCACGGAAGCCGCCGCCGCCTCCGTCTTCTACGCGCTGCTCCTGGAGACGGTCTTCTACAAAAGCCTGACCTTCGAACGGATTGTCGATTCCTTTCTCCAGACCGGCGTCATCACCGGCGTCGTGTTCATCCTCGTCGGCGCGGGACAGGCATTCTCCTGGATGATCGGTTTCATGCAGATTCCCCAGCAGCTTCTGCCGCCGCTCTTCGGGCCGGACCCGTCCATGCTGTGGGTGATCACCATCGTCGTCGTCGTCTATTTCGTCGCCTGCATGTTCGTCGATCCCATCGTGGCCATTTTCATTCTCAGCCCCATTTTTCAGCCCTACGTCGTGGGCGCGGGAGTCGATCCCA
>JBEPXL010000187.1:0-6841 GCA_041641935.1 Desulfobacteraceae bacterium
CCTTCTTCAGCCGGGTAATGTCAAATGCCGTGCCCAGCATGGCCGGCGCGCCTTCGTAATCGATAAAGGTCGCGGAGAAATCGAGCCAGATATCCGCCCCTTTTTTTGTCACCACCTTGAATTCGTAACGGGAGGGAAGCGCCTCATTGCGCTGCCTGGCCATTCCCCGGTCTCTGACCAGTTCCCTGTGATCCGGGTGAACCAGTTCCCAGAACCGGATTTTCTTCATTTCCTCGCAGGTATACCCGATGATCTGTTCGGTGGCAGGGTTCACATATTTGAAGTACTCTCCCTGAACGATAAAGATGGCAGAAGACGCGGTTTCGGTCAGGGCACGGAATTTTGTCTCGCTCTCCTGTAAAGATGTCATCGTTTTTCTCCGTATGTCCATCTCCTGTTTGAGCTTTCGATTGGCCGCCGTCAGTTCCCCGGTACGTTCCTTCACCCGCTCTTCCAGCATGACCCCGGCCTGACGTAGCTGTTCTTCCACCAGTACGTTCCGGATATGGGCTTTGTAGAGAATCCTGGAAACAGCCCAGGCCAGCAGGCAAAGGACGACCAGGTTGATGTTTGCTGCAATAAAATCGACCGGATCCATCTGAAGAAACTGGAGGGTCAGTTTGAATGCGGCAAGTGCTGCGAGATAGAGAAGGAGCAGTATCCAGCCGCGCAAGTAACTGACAACGGCCAGGGTAAATGCATAGATGATCAGCGTGGTTACACTTTGACTGACCATCTCTTCGATTGCGGCGGATACACCGCACCAGAGGGAGATAAAGGCGGCAAACAGGTAAATGTGCGTCTGATGAAGCGGTCGAATCTCCTCTGCGCTGCGGACCGCCCTGTTCCGGAACAGAAGGTAAAAAACCGGCAAGACGACCACAAGAATGGCGTCGAGCCAGTAAAAGTAGGTATATCCGGGTTTCGTTTCCCACAGGGAGTGATAGTAGAAATCGGTAAAAATCAGAAAGAACCCCATGATCAGCAAAAACGGAATCATCAGGCGGGCCCGGCGGTAGTTGATCAGTGCTGTTCTTCTTTCCAGCATTGACCGGTATTCGGCAGGAACCTCTATCCTGAGTCCGTCCAGAAAACGGTGCAGTGGATTCGGTTTTTCTCTGTTTATTTTCAACGCGATTCTGTCCATGCTGATACAGGGAAATATTGTCCGGATGCCGTTTTATATCCGCTCTTCTCACAAGATCAGAAAAATCTCAAGGCGTTTTATCACAGTACGCTGTGTGTACATATACTGCAGGCAGCGTTTCAGGAATCGGTCAGTCGATTTTCAGGATTTTCCTGATTCACAAAGGCTGCACATCATCGTAACCTGAACATGATATTCATTCACAAGAAGAATTTTCTGTCTCTGTGAAAGCCAAACCTGCCGTGAGGCAGGGACGGAAAGCCACGGGTTTCAAAGGAAACAGCCGGGTTGCCTTCGAAAAGGTAATCCGGCTTTTTTTATGTGCAAGATGTAAGCATTGATTGCCTGTTGTAAAAGATTTCGACACACATATTCCCCTCTCATTTTCCAGGCGGCTGATTTCATTCATTTCCCAGGTGCAGCAAGTGTCGATTATATTTACATGTCAAATTCAAAATAATTCTTTATATGTAATTCCAGTGACTTGATTATGGCACTTGTTTTGCAATGTTTCTAAAGAAGCCGTAACTGTAACGAAAAGGAGGCAAGAAGGAAGGTTTTTTTGTGATTCAGGAAGTGTAGTGTACATCTATTGTCTGGTTAAGAAACAATGATCTGCAGGAAAATGGAGGGATTGATGATAAAAAAGAGTATGGCGATTATCGCAGGTATTTGTTTTTTTCTTTCAGCGGGAACCGCTCTGGCAGGGTCGTCTGAAAAGGAAATGATGGAAAAGCTCGGCGAAAAACTGATGTTTGACAAGCAGTTATCAACACCACCGGGACAGTCCTGTGCCGATTGCCACGCCCCGCTCTCCGGCTGGACCGGCCCGGTTCCGGGAATCAACAAAAAAGGCGCTGTCTATCCGGGCGCGGTTCATCAGCGAACCGGGAACCGTAAGCCCCCGACAGCAGCATATGCGTCGACTGCACCGCTGTTCGGAATGAATGGTGAGGGTATCTACGAAGGAGGCAACTTCTGGGATGGTCGGGCCACAGGATTGACTCTCGGTAACCCGGCGGCGGACCAGGCTATGGGCCCATTCCTGAACCCGGTGGAACAGAATAATCCCGATGAAGAGACAGTTGTCTATAAAGTCTGCAATTCGATCTATTCTGATATGTTCCAGCAAGTCGCTAAATCATTCTACAATGAGGACAACCTTGATATTTGCGCCAGTGCAAATACCATGATCGCCTACAGCCTGATTGCCGGCGCCATCGCTGTCTTCGAGGACTCGCCAGAAGTGAATCAGTTTAGTTCAAAATTTGACGCTTTCCTGGAAGCTACCGGCGGTGATTATGATCTCAATGCCCCTGAACCACCGGCAGTATTCACACAGCAGGAATGGGAAGGTTTTCAACTGTTTGTCTTTGAAAATGATAATGACGGCAAATATGAACCGGGTGAAGGCGGCATGTGTGCCGCATGTCATGTTATTGAACCTGCCACCGTAAAAACTGCCTACAGTCAGGTGAAAAGCCGGATAGATCCATTTTTTTCCGTAGAAGAAGTAGTCGTGCCGCCACTCTTCACCGATTATACCTTTGATAATCTGGGGACTCCGAAAAATCCGGACAATCCCTTCTATGAAATGGATGAGGTTTATGTGGATGGCGAACCCATCAATCCGGAGGGTGAAGACTGGATCGATCCGGGTCTGGCGGGATTTCTCTACGACACGCCCGGAGAAATCGTTACTTCCGCCGAATATGGCCTCCAGAAAGTGCCGACCCTGCGGAATGTAGACAAACGCCCCGGTCCCGGATATGCCAAATCATACATGCACAATGGTGCATTCAAATCGCTCAAGGAAGTGGTCAGCTTTTACAACACCCGTGACGTGGCCGACTGGCCTGATCCGGAAGTCGCTGAAAACGTGAATATGGATGAACTGGGGAATCTCGGTCTTACGGGCGAGCATGAAGATGCTATCGTCGCATTCATGCAGACGCTGTCGGATGGCTATAAAGCCAAAGGCGAAAAGAAATAAAGACCCTTCATTCCGGAAACCACCGGAGGGGCCATCCCGCCCCTCCGGTTCCCTCATCCATCCAGTTCCGTCAACCCCTCCCGGATCGCATACTTCGTCAGCTCAGCAATGCTATACAGATGCAGCTTTTCCATGAGATTCCGGCGATGACTCTCCACCGTCTTGGGACTGATGTTCAGCCGGTCGGCGATCTGTTTGGTTTCCACTCCCTCGGCAATCAGCTGAAGCACCTCCCGTTCCCGAAGGGTTAACAGCTCTGTACCGGATGACGCCGGCTGTTTTCCGTTCAGATGATTGACAAAAGACTGCACCACCGTTCCGGCGATACGGGGGCTGAGGTAAATCTGACCGTTTGCCACCACCCGGACCGCATCGACCATTTCCTGCAGCACACAGTCCTTGATCAGATACCCAGACACCCCGGCCCGGAGCATGCCCTCGATGTACCGCCGGTCCGAATGCATGGACAGTGCAATGACCCGGGTCCGGTCCAGTTCATCGAGAATCTGCCGGGTCGCGTCAATGCCGTTCAGGTCCGGCATGGAAACATCCATGATCACGATGTCCGGAATGAGCTTCCGGGTCAGTTTCACTGCGGTCCGTCCGTTTTCAGCCTCCCCGACCACCGCAATGTCACTCTGGGATTCCAGCAGCGAACGCAGACCGGCCCGCATGATATTATGATCATCGGCAAGAAGCACTCTGAGCGTCACGGTATACTCCCTGATTTCAATTGGGTTTCCTGTTGTTCCGCCTCCCGGAGCGGTATCCGGAGGATAGCGTGGGTTCCCGCCCCCGGAACGGAATCGATATCGAATTGCCCGCCCAGCGGCGCCAGCCGTTCCCGGATGCTGAACAGCCCGTACCCGGTTACATTCCCGATATGCGCCGGATCGAATCCGACGCCGTCGTCGGTGACATCGATCCGCATCCGGGCATCCTCCCGTCCGATCCGGATC
The DNA here is from genome assembly GCA_041641935.1 of Desulfobacteraceae bacterium. Classification (GTDB taxonomy): domain Bacteria; phylum Desulfobacterota; class Desulfobacteria; order Desulfobacterales; family Desulfococcaceae; genus JBEPXL01. The sequence continues at coordinate 4,100 of JBEPXL010000187.1, forward strand.
ACCACCTGATCCGCGCCGGCGTGTTTGACGGTGTTGATCAGAATCTCCCGGACGGCCTGAAACACCAGCACTCGGAAATTGTCCTCCACCGGCATTTCGTTTCCCTCTTTCCGGACAATGATCCGCAGGTCATGTTTCTCCGCCATCTGCTCGGCCAGCCATTCTATGGCTGCCGCCAGCCCCAGTTCATAGAGAACCGGCGGACTGATTTCAAAGGTAAGGGTCCGGGTTTCCTGGAGGATCCGGTCGATCATTTCCTCGATTTCCGTCATCTTTTCCCCCAGATTATCCGGTGGACCGGTCTGGATCAGCAATCCCAGCTGCAGTTTGGAAATCGCCAGTCCCTGCCCGATACGGTCATGGAGTTCCGAGGCGATGCGCCGCCGTTCCCGTTCTTCGGTCAGAAGCAGCTTGGCGGAGAGTTCCCGGAGCTGGTCCTGCCGGACGAGCAGTTTTTCTTCATAGCGCTTCCGCTCCCCGACCTCGTGCTGGAGCTGTTCATTGGAAGCTGCAAGTCCGTTATGGACCGCATGAAGCCGTGTCAGCAGCCGGTTGAAGTGACGGCAGAGCGTCCCGATTTCATCCTTCCGGTTCAGAAACAGCGGCGGCAGGACTTCACCGGTTTCTCCGATTTTTACAATGCGTTCCGTCAGCCGGGAAAGCGGATTGACAACGACCCGGCGGAGCAGCACCAGCAGAACGGCCAGAACAAGGATACCCGCCAGGCAGACCGCGCCGAACGCAAAACGGAACGTCGCCACCCCCCGCGCCCGGATTTCCCTCGGGATATCGGCCCGCAGCAGCAGCACCGTCCGGTCATAAATATCCCTGATTGTGGTGTAGACATGCAGGATGTCATCACCGGCGGGAACAAACAGGAGCGGAGACGGACCGGACATCCGGGCCAGGGCCGTCCGGTCCGTCTCCGGCATGGTATCGGCGTCCACGGACCGGTAGTGGTGGGTCACCCGGGTCTGTTCCGCCAGTATCCGGATCAGGGACGCATCCAGAAAACGTCCGATGATCAGATACCCCCGGATGGGTCCGTCATGATCGCTGGTCACAATGGGCCGGGACGCCAGCAGAAGGGGCGCGGCGTCGGTCATCATCACACCCGCAACCGCCGCTTCCGCATCATCCGGTTGCAGCAGGATATGGTCCCCCGGCAGCCCGTCCGCGGGAAACTGCGGCAGTGCAAGCGTCTCTTTGGATTCCAGATCCCATATTTCCCCCCAGATGACGTCCCCGTCGGGTGTGCAGATGTAGAGCAGATTGATCCGGTTGTCCATGAAGGTATGAAACAGCAGGTTCGAAGCGATAAACGTCTCGCTCTGCTCCGCCGTGAACCGGTAGGTATCGTCCGATGCGGCCCAGTCGTGGGTCAGGCTGTTCAGGTGGTGGATTTCCCGGCGCAGGGCTTCCTGACAGCGGGTCAGGTCTTTTTCGGCCTCACGCCGTTCCAGGGAAATATAACTGGGATACACCACCAGGCGCATGATCCAGAAGCTGGAAAGGGCATACAGCACCACCACAGCCAGCAGGATCAGCAGGATTCTCGACCGCAGGGTCATCTACTGCCTCCTTTGCAGGAGAAGATGGACAGCTTTTTGTACCGTCTGTACAACCTATCGCATGTTCAGGGTTTCCACATCCTGAAACCGGCTGACCATGACATAGGAATCCACGGCGACGACCATGAGGGCGCTGTCCGGATCGGCCACGAACTGTTTCAGGTGGGGATGTTTGCCCAGAAAGACCGGCAGCAGCCGGTCCCGGTCCGGACCGGTGGCCTCGGTAGCCGTTCCGGTCGCCGTGACCGCCACGGCATCCCGGAAATCCGAAAGAGAATTGATGCGGCTGTCCACCAGCAGGGACACACCGGCATTATCCGCCATGTTGGCGAACTTGCGGGTATCACGGGGCGTGGCGAAGAGCAGGCGGGAGAGATCGTCTGCCGCGGCAAAGGCCAGCAGACTGGTGTAGGGGCGGTGTCCGGGGCCGTCGGTGGCCAGCACGGCCAGGTACTGGGACGCGAACAGCGCGGCAATCTCCTCTTTCAGAACGGCGGGGTCTTTCACGGGACAATCCTCCTTCTATGCATGGTTTCTGAGCTGCAGTTCCACCGGATGCGGGTTCAGGTAATACTGCTCACGGAGATAGGGCTGGTCATACTTCCGGATGTAATGGTTCATCAGGGTGACCGGCACGATCAGGGGAACATGGCCGTCCCGGTAATGGTCAAAAATTTCCAGAAGTTCCTGCTTCTCGTCCGCCGTAAGCTGCTTCTTGAAATACCCCATCATGTGCTGGAGTACATTGAAGTTCTTTCGCGGCGTCGTCTTGAGGCGAAGGGCATCGACCAGCAGGGTCTTGTACTGCTGAAAGAGGTCTTCCGGCGGAATACCGGCATCGGCCACCAGTTTTCCCATCTGCCGGTAATGGTTCTGGCTGTGGGAGAGAATCAGCAGTTTGTGCCGGGTATGGAACGCCACAAGATCGCCGCGGGTCCGGGAACCGGCCAGCAGTTCCCGCAGGCGCCTGAACACAAAAATGTTTTCGATAAACATTTCCCGGAGCTTGGGATCATGGAGCCGCCCCTCCTCTTCCACGGGCAGAAGGGGAAAATGGTCCATGAAAATCCGGGCGAAGATGCCCACGCCGTTATGATGGGGCATCCCCTTGTCGTTGTAGACCTTGACCCGCTCCATGCCGCTGCTGGGGGATTTGCTTTTGAAGATGAAG
>JBEPXL010000188.1:0-6705 GCA_041641935.1 Desulfobacteraceae bacterium
GGTGGTAAAGCAGGCCTGAACGGCTTTTTCGTCACTGGGCAGCCGGACCGGGATGAACGCCTTCCGGAGAGACATGCTGGTGAGGGCGTTCATCAGAGTGGTTTCGTAGTCCATCCGGCGGAATACACGCTCGGTGATGATGTCGGCGTATCCCGCGCCGATGGCGTTTCCGCCCGACTTTTCCGAAAGACGGAGAATCGCCACCCGTGTCGCCTGAAATATAGCGGAAAAATCACTTTCCATCAAGTCATACGCCCGGCCCGTCACATTCGGGTCCATGCCCGCCCCGCTGATCTCCTTGCCGATCCGCCCCACCACCAGCACATCCGCCGCCCGGACCGGCAGCCGGGGAAAATGTTCTTCCGCCATCCGGAGCAGTTCCGGTTCCCGTTCACCGGTCTTTCCGGCGGGGACGGCTTCGATATGAACCGGCTGATCAAAGGCGTTTTCCACGATGGCGATTCCGAACCGGTAGTTGGTTTTTTCGATGATCACCCGCCCCATCGCCTTCAGCAGTTCCGCAAAGCCGTACTGGAGCGCCCATCGGTGATAGGCCAGCGCTCCCTCATGTTTTCCCAGTCCGACGGTGAGCATCTTGAAGAGGCCGCTTTCCACATCGGCCTTGAACTTGGTGTGGGGTTTCACCCGGTTGATAACGACGGTGTGACCGGCCCGGAGCGCCTCCCGGGAACACCAGACCGGAACCGTTCCGAAGGCCGTACCGATTTTTTCCACATCCAGGGCCGGGGACACCGGCGCACCGACCGTCTCCGGCGTCACGCCCAGGGATGCCAGTACCTTTTCCTGTCCTTCGGGGGTTGCGCCGCCGTGGCTTCCCATGGCCGGGATGACAACGGGACGGGCGTTCATCTGCCGGACGCGGTCGCAGAGAATCCGGACCATCCGGGGCAGATGGGTAATGCCCCGGCTGCCGACGCCGATGGCGACCCGGTCACCGGGCCGGATACCGGCGGGGAGAACCCTGTCCAGGGTCTGATGAAGTGCCGCATCGGGATCGGTAATCTGCTGATCCGAAAAGCGGGTCCGGACCCGGTAAAACGGCGGAAACGGAAACTCGTTTTCGATACAGGGCGGATATCGCATGATATTTTTCCTTGACCGGGAATGGATATTATGAGAGGTAAGAGGTCAGACCTCTGAATAACAGATATCTGAACATCCGGCAATGCCAAACCTGCCGGATTCTGCTCCGTCTGCTTTTTTCTGTTTCTTTCATGTACTACGGCTCCATTGTGGCACAGACCGTTTACCGGCGGTTTGGATCCGCCGGTTCTGTTCAAGCGGATATTGGACAAAACCTGCTGTTCAACCAACACAAAAGGAGGAATCATGGTGAAGAAACTGTTCCTGATGTTCATCGCCGCCACACTCATCTGCGGCGTAAACGCGAAACCGGCCAGGGCCGCAGACAGCCTCATCATCGCCACTGCCACCACCGGCGGAACCTACTACCCCGTCGGCGTCGCCATCGGGACGCTCATCAGCATCAAGCTCGCCAAGGAGGATCAGATCACCGCCACGGCCATCAACTCGGCCGGTTCGGGTGAAAACATCCAGATGCTCAAAAACAAGGAGGCCCATCTGGCCATCCTGCAGTCCCTTTTCGGGCTCAACGCTTACAAGGGAACCGGTCCCTACGAGGGACGGGCCATGAAGGATTTCCGGTCGCTGACCATGCTCTGGGAAAATGTGGAACACTTTTCCCTGCTCCAGAAGCATGTCAAAACCGGGACCATCGAAGACCTGAAAGGGCTGGACGAAAAGTTTTCCATCGGCAAGCGGGGCAGCGGAACCGAAGGCTCCGGGCTGACCATTCTTCAGTCCCTGGGCATTGACCCGGAACAGAACCTGGTGATGGAATACCTGGCCTACAACCCCTCGGCCCAGGCCATGATGGACGGGCGGATCGCCGGTATGAACACCCCGGCCGGACCGCCGGTGGCCGCCGTAACCCAGCTCTATGCCCAGATGGGCCCCAAACGGGTCGCGGTACTCAACTTCACCGACGAGCAGCTGGCGAAAATCCAGGAAGAATATCCCATCTGGGACCGGTATGTGGTCAAGGCCGGCACCTATCCGGGCCAGAAAGAAGACATCAACACCATTTCCCAGCCCAACTTCCTGGCCGTCCGGCCCGACATTTCCGACGAAACCGTCTACAAAATCACCAAGACCATCTACGAGAACCTTCCCTTCCTGGTGGGGATTCACAAGGCCACCAAGGCCATGAGCCTGGACCGGGCCATTGTCGGCCTTCCGGTTCCGCTCCACCCGGGGGCGATCCGGTTCTATGAAGAACAGGGACTGACCATTCCGGACAGTCTGAGACCGGAAAGTGAATAACCGCTGATCCCGACTGTTGAAAGCCGGATGGTCTCCGGACCGAAAGACCATCCGGTTTTCCGCAGGAACCCTTCAACCTGTAGCCGGGGGATTTGCAATGGCTGACAATACCAACGCCGTCGAAAAAGACCGCAGCGGCGAAGTCTCCAGCGCCCAGCGGAAGCTGACCGGTATCCACGCCCGGGTCATCTACTGGGTCGGGGTGCTGATGGCGCTATTCCATCTCTGGATCAACACCATCGGCATTATGCCGGAAATCCAGCGCAATGCGCTCCATTTCGCCTTTATCCTCTTCATGGGATACCTCATCTATCCCTTTGCCGGACGGTTCGCCCGGCAGACGCTCTGGCTCGACTATTTTCTGGCGGTCTTTTCCGTTGTCACCGGTGTCTATCTGGTCCTGTTCGAGGACGCCCTCCATGCCCGCAACGAGGTGCCGACCCAGGTCGATCTGCTGTTTGCCGCCATTGCCATTGTGCTGATGCTGGAGATCACCCGCCGGACGGCCGGGTACATCATCCCGGTCATCGCCGCCGTTTTTCTGGGCTACGCCCTCTGGTTCGGCCAGTACATGGGTGGCCTCTGGAATTTTCCCGGGGTTACGGTGGAACGGATGCTCTACCGGATGTACTTCGCCCCCGACGGCATCTTCGGAACCATCGCCACCATCTCCTCGACCTTCGTCTTTCTCTTTGTTCTGTTTGCCGCGTTCCTGCTCAAATCCGGGGCGGGGGATTTCATCATCAACCTCTCCATCGCCATGATGGGCCGGATGATCGGCGGTCCCGCCAAGATGGCGGTCTTTGCCAGCGGCCTCATGGGGTCCATCTCCGGCAGCGCCGTTGCCAACACGGTGGGAACCGGTTCCATTACCATTCCGCTGATGAAAAAGGTGGGATTCCGGCCCAAGTTCGCCGGAGCCGTGGAAGCCGCCGCGTCCACCGGCGGGCAGCTCATGCCGCCGATCATGGGCGCGGGCGCTTTCATCATGAGCCAGTGGACCCAGATTCCCTATCTCACCATCGTCGGGGTCGCCATCCTGCCGGCCATGATCTACTTTCTGAGCGTCGCCTTTTTTGTCCATCTCCGGGCCAAGAAACGGGGCCTGCAGACACTGAAAGAGACGGAAATACCCCGGGTGTGGGATGTTCTGAAGGAAGGCTGGCATTTTTTCATTCCCATCGGCGTACTGATGGGGCTGCTGCTCTACGGCTATACGCCCACCTTTGCGGCCAGTGTCGGTATCGTGGCCATTGTGTTTGCCAGCTGGCTCAACCGGAAAACCCGCATGGGATTCCGGGACATCCTGGACGCCATGGCCCTCGGTTCCCGGAACATGGTCTCCACCGGTGTGATTCTGCTCTGTTCGGGCATCGTCATCGGGGTTGTGCTGATGGTGGGGGCGGGGATCAAGTTTTCCCTGATGATTTCCGACATCTCCGGCGGCAGCCTCTTTTTCACCATCGTACTCGTCGCCCTCGCTTCCCTGGTCCTCGGCATGGGACTGCCCGTGACCGCCTCCTATATTGTGCTGGCGGTGCTGGCCGCGCCGTCCATGGAAATGCTGGGGGCGTCCCTGATCGGCGCGCACATGCTGATTTTCTGGTATTCCCAGGATGCCAACGTGACGCCGCCGGTCTGTCTGGCCGCCTATTCCGCCGCCGGGATTTCCGGCAGCAAACCTCTGGAAACCGGCGTAGAATCCTGGAAACTGGCCAAGGGAATCTACATTATTCCGCTCCTGTTCATCTACACGCCCATTCTGTTCGAAGGACCGGTCTGGCAGGTGTTTGAGACCGCCATTGCCGCGACTGTGGGCATGTTCTGCGCCGCGGTTTTCTTTGAAGGATTCCATATCATTTTCCTCCACTGGGGATTCCGCCTTCTGTACCTGGCGGCGGCGGTTCTGCTGCTCTGGCCCATGCTGATCCTCCATGCCGCCGGTGCGGTGCTGTTTGCGGGGCTCATCGTGATCCAGAAGATGATCGAAAAGCGGTCGGCCGAACCGGCCCTGGCGGCGGATGGAAGCTGAGAGAGTTCTTCAGACAGGAAGACGGAAGAGAGAATGGATACCCTGTTTAAAAAAATTCCCCAGAAAAAGGTCAGTGACAAGGTCTTTGATCAGATCCGGGATCTGATTACCCAGGGCCGCCTGCAGCCGGGGGACCGGCTGCCGCCGGAGCGGGAGCTGACGGCCCTGTTTCAGGTGAGCCGTTCATCGGTCCGGGAGGCGATTCTCAAGCTGGAATGTCTCGGCTTCGTGGAACAGCGCCACGGCGAGGGAACGTTCATCAAATCGGTGACCGACGCCCCGCTGACCAATTTTTTCGAGGCGATGCTCCAGCGGGAGAATTCGATATTTGACCTGATGGACATGCGCAACGCGCTGGAAACCTGGGGCGCCGCCACGGCTGCAGAGCGGGCCACGGAAGCCGAACTCCGCCAGCTGGATGACTGTCTGGAAGGAATGCGCCAGGCCCGGCATGAGGGAAAGATCGGGTATGAACTCAACCTCCGGTTCCATTTTCTGATTTCCAGAGCGGCCCACAATCCCTTTCTGCTCCATACCATGAACACCATATCCGAATGGATCAAGCAGGTGACCCACGAGATTTTTTCGGATCTCTACCACGATCTGGATGTCTACGACACCCTGTTCGACCAGCACTCGGCCATCGTGACGGCGATCCGCAACCGGGACCGGGAAGCGGCCTCCGATGCCATGGCGGCCCATCTCCGGTATGCCGTGGAACAGGTCCGGGCGTCCCAGACAAGGGAGGGGCGGAATTGAACTTCCATGAACTGCAGGCCCGGATCGCCGGTGATGTCCACCGGGACCGTCTCCGGACCCTCATGCTCGCCACCGACGGGAGTATCTTCCAGAAAGAACCGGTGTGCGTGGTCTGCCCCCGTTCAACGGAAGATGTCGCCCGCACCGTCGCCTTTGCCGGACAGCACGGCCTGAGCGTCCATCCCCGGGGGGCCGGAAGCGGGCTGTGCGGATCGGCCATCGGCGAAGGAATCGTCATCGATTTTACCCGGTACATGAACCGGCTTGTCGAACTGGATACGGCGGCGAAGACCTTCACCTGTGAGCCGGGATACCGGTTCGGTGAACTGGCGGTCCGGCTCCGGGAGACGGGGCTTTTTTTTCCGCCGGACCCGTCCAGCGGCGAATACGCCACCTTCGGCGGCATGTACGGAACCAACGCCAGCGGGGCCCATTCGGTCAAGTACGGCAATGTCGCCGACTACATCGTGGACGCGGAGGTCGTGCCGGGTGATGGAACCGTGACCACGTTTTCTGCCATCCGGGAAACGGCGGAAGAGAACCTGCCGGAACCGTTTCAGGCCCTCTTCCGGCTCTACCGGGATCATCAGGAGATCATCGAAAGCGCCTACCCCGATACCCGGTTCAACACCGCCGGATACAACCTGCGGGGACTGGTGCGGGAAAACCGGCTCGACCTCCGGCGGCTCTTTGCCGGGGCCGAAGGGACGCTGGGGATTGTGACCCGGCTGACGTTCCGGCTGCTGGACAAACCGGCCCATGACAGCCTGGTGGTCGCCTACATGGATGATATCGTCTCTTCGGCCCGGGCCGTGCAGGCGATTCTGCCCATGGGACCGTCGGGAATCGAGGTGATGGACAAATCCCTGCTCCGGCTGGCCCGGGAGCAGGAACCGCGCCTGCGGGAAGCGCTTCCCGACGGGGTGGACAATATCCTCCTGATCGAGTTCGACGCCTTTGATCCGGCGGAATGTGTCCGGCAGGCCGACGCGGCAGCGGAACTGCTCCGGTCCGGCGGCTATACCGGTGATGTTCACATGGCCGTGTCCGCGCAGGAAAAAGCAGCCTTCTGGGGCGTGCGCAAGGCCGCCGTGCCGATTCTGTACCGGCTGAAAGGCGAAAAGAAGATTCTGGCCCTGATCGAAGACGCCGCCGTTCCCACAGACCGGCTGGTGGCATACTTCGAGGGCATCTACCGGATTCTGGAAAACCACGGCGTTGAATTTGTCATCTACGGCCATATCGCCAAAGGGCTGCTCCACACCCGCCCGCTGCTCGACCTGAAAGATCCCGGTGATGTGGACCTGCTGCGGACCATCGCGGACGAACTCTTCGAACTGGTGCATGGTCTGGGCGGTTCCGTCTCCGGCGAACACGGTGACGGGCGGCTCCGGAGCGCCTACATCCGGCGGCAGTATCCGGAAATGTATCCGCTCTTTCTCCGGACCAAGGCGGCGCTCGATCCCGAAGGAATGTTCAACCCGGAGATCATCACCCGTCATGACCCGGACCAGATGAAGAAATCCCTCCGGTTCGGGGCGGATTACCGG
>JBEPXL010000189.1:0-6700 GCA_041641935.1 Desulfobacteraceae bacterium
CGTGGAACGGCTGACATCCTGGGAGGTCGAGATCACCTGAAGGGTCACGTCCTTGACGTTTTTGACGACCTGGCTCAACTGCTCGGCCATCTCGTTGAAGGAATCGGCGATGGCCCCGGTAAAATCCTCGGTCACCTCGGCCCGGGCCGTCAGGTCTCCTTCGGCCAGCCCGCTGATCTCCTCCAGAAGGTTCATGATGGATCCCTGCATCGAATCCCGTTCTTCACTGCTCTGGATCAGGTTGAGGGTATTGTCGAGCATCTGGTTGAGGCTGCTGGACATTTTGCCCAGTTCGTCATCGTACAGAACCGGCGCCCGGGCCTCATAGTTTCCTTTCCCGATCTGGTCGAATACCGGCATCATGCTGGTGACGGGGCGGATGACGGCGCGGTCGGCCACAAACCAGATCACCAGAATGATCAGCAGGAACATGATGACGGTCAGACCGGCGATTTTCCAGAGAAAGGTATTGATGGGCGAAAGAATCTCCTCCTTGACCACGTCCATGACCACGACCCCGTCGGAACCGGGGATGGGGGAAAAGGCGCTGTAGACCATTTCATCATCCATGGGACGCCGGACTTCGATAATGCCCTTCTTCTTGGTCCGGATCAGTTCCGGTTCGAAATACCGGCTGTATTCCGGAAAACTGTCCAGGGTTTTTCCCAGAAACGGCTTGGCGTAATCCGTCATGCTGATGAACATGTTCTGACGGTTGAGGACAGTGATGATGGTGCTGTTGTAGGGCTTGAATGTCCTGAGACGCTGGGAAAGGGGGCCCTCCGCCTGGTCGGCCCCGACCATCTGGCCGTCCAGAACCGTTGCCGAGATATAGTTGGCCACCACATCGGCCCGGGCCTGAAGCACCTCCTTGTTGGCGGCGATAATCGAATCCCTGTAGGATGTGATAAAGAGCCACAGGACGACGGCAAGGGCGATGAGCACAGTCAGCACGATGCTGAGCTGGAGTTTTGCGCCGATACTCCGGCTCAGGATCCATTGTTTCAGGCGTTCCAAATCGCTTTCCTCCTTGGTCAGGCAGTAGATTGCGTCACATGGACGGTAATACAGGCAGGACGGTCCTGTTTTCCGGCAGGGGTACAGCGGTATTCTGCTGTCCCTTCTCCGGTGTTGCGACGGCGGCTCCCTGCAGAACCGCGTCGATATGAACCATCACCAGAAATCCTTCCGTCCATTCATATATGCCCCGGACCCGGTCCGCACAGACAAGCCACGGGGGCGCCGGAACCGGTGTAAATTCGCCGTCCAGAGAGATGATCCGTACGGCGGCGTCAATTTCAACCATTCCCCTGAGACCGGATTCGCCGGTCCGGACCACCATCAGACGGGGCTGCCGGTCGTCCGCCCCGGACGGGATTCCCAGGCATCCTTCCAGGGAAATCACCGGAATCACCCGGTCCCGCCACCGGGTGACCCCCCGGACGTGGGACGGTGCAAAGGGAATCCGGAAAACCGGTGCGGAACGGATAAACTCCTCGACCTGGGGCAGGGTAAACAGAAAATGGACCGGCCTGTCCGGTCCGTCCGGCAGCCGTGCAGGCGATACCAGTACCCGTTCTGCGGGGGCCGGGCCGGTCACCGTTCCTCCGGTTTCGGCCGGAACAGTTCCTCCTGGAGCCGCTGGAAGGAGCGGTTCAGGGCATCCGGCAGAACCCGCCGGACCGCCCGCTGGGCCGCTGCCGCCACTGTCTCTTCCCGGAGAACCCCGGACAGCCATTCATCCAGGGGACCGGGTTCGGGCGGCGGGGCGATGCCGGCCATCCCGGCCGGATCCAGAATCGGAACCAGGGCGCCGTCATGGTGCAGGATCCGGGGAAACCAGACCAGTGATTTTCCCCGGAAGACCGGCGGTGTGGGAACGATCTGCTGTTCGTCCACATCGATTACCCGGTCCACCTGATCGACCCGGAGGGCCAGCCGCCGGTCATGGACCGACAGGGCCACCACCTTCCGGTAGGCCGGATTCGGGCCGGCCGGCGGAACATCGAGAAGGGCGGATACATCATAGACCGGCATCTCCCGGTCTCCCACCCGGCAGACGCCGTTTCCGTCTGTTCCGCAGGACGACACCGCTTCGTCGCCGACACGGTAGACATTGCGGACATCCGCCAGATCGAGTCCGATCAGATAGGGGCCGATATGAAACAGCATCATTTCCGGCATGGGATTCTCCGGTTCACACGATCAGGCTCAAAATCATATCGATAAATTCATTGTCATTGAACGGTTTAATGGCAAATCCCCGTGCCCCGAGGGCGATGGCACGGTCCCTGTGTTTGGCGGTGGCCCGTGAGGTCAGCATGACCACCGGTATCCGTCGGTAATCCGGATCGGCGCTCAGGGCGCTCAGAAATTCATAGCCGTTCATCCGGGGCATTTCAATATCCAGAACAATCAGGTCGGGCTGTTCTTCCCGCAGCTTTTCCAGGGCATCCAGGCCGTCCCTGGCGGTCCGGATCTGCCATCCCTGGCCCTCCAGCAGCTGGGAGACGACCTGGCGGATGCTGACCGAATCATCGACAACCAGAATGGTCGGCGGTCTCTCGGCAACAGGGGCCGGCTCCGCCTCCTCTGCCGGTATGACCCGGGGCCGGGGCGTTATGGCGGTTTCCACCCCGATCAGTTCCGGGACGTTCAGGATCGGAACGACGCTTCCGTCGCCGACGATGGTGACCCCGGAGATGCCCCGGACATAGCGGAGATGGGAGCCGGTGCTTTTGATGACGATTTCCCGCTGCCCCACCAGGGCGTCGATTTCCAGCGCCTCCCGGCGTCCGCCCGCATCCACCACCAGAACAATGGGGGAAAGGGATTCGGATTTTCCCGTGTCGATATGCAGAAGCGTTTTCAGGGAGTGGAGGGGGATCAGATCCTCCCCCGCCCGGATGGCCCGTTTGGGACGGCGGATCAGGTTCCGGGGCTCCACCCGGATGATTTCCCGGATCTCGTTCAGGGCGATGGCAAAGGTCCGGTCCTCCAGACGAAAGAGCAGTGCGCGGATGGCGGCAAGGGTGAGGGGGATACGGATGGTGAACCGGGTTCCCCTCTCTTTCCAGGAGTTGACCCGGACACTGCCCTTGATGGACTGGATATTCTCCCGGACCACATCCATTCCGACGCCCCGTCCCGAGACCTCGCTGATGGTTTCCCGTGTACTGAAGCCGGGCCTGAAAATCAGGGCCGCCAGTTCCTCTTCGGCCATCTCCTCGTCTTCGCCCATCAGCCCCGCATCCCGGGCTTTCCGGGTGATGGCGCGGTAGTTGAGGCCGGCGCCGTCATCGGTGATCCGGATCACCACCTGGTTCCCCTCCCGTGATGCCGCCAGCCGGAGGGTCGCTACCGCCGGTTTGTTGATTCTCCGGCGGACGTCCGGCGGTTCAATGCCGTGATCGGCGGCATTCCGGAGGAGGTGCATCAGGGGATCGGTGAGCCTGTCCCAGATCAGACGATCCAGTTCAATTTCCTCGCCCTCGATGACCAGCCGGAGCTTTTTCCCCAGCACCTTTCCCACCTCCCGGACCGTTCGGCGCAGCTTGTTGCTGAGGGTGGACATGGGCAGCATCCGGATCTGCATCATCTTGTCCTGAAGATCGCTCATCAGAACCCGCTGGCGGTTGAGATGGCCGTCGAAGTCGCTGTGAAGGGTGCTCAGGCGGGTAAAGAGCGCCCCCACGTCGATGACGGATTCATTCAGGGTCCGGATGATCATGCTCAGCCGGGAGTACCGGTCCAGTTCCAGGGAATCAAAATCCTCATATGCGGTTGCCGCGGCAGCCGGCCCTCCCGCGCCGGTTCCCAGTCGTCCCAGTGCTTTGACCTCGTAGCCGACTTCCATGTCACGGGCGATTTCCCGGAGACGGTTCCGGGCCACGTCCAGTTCCCGGGTCGCCTCCATGAACAGGTTCATCTGCTGTTCAAAAGCCCCCGATACAATCATCACTTCACCGGTCAGGTTGACCAGTTCATCCACCCGTTCGGTGGAGACCCGGAGCGTCTGGGTCTGGCGGGTGAAAAAGTCGGGATGGCCGGGTTCGGGTTCGGGCAGCACCGTGGCGGTAGGCGCGGGCGGAGCGGTTTCTGCCGGAACACCGCCCGGCGCGGGGGAGGGTTCGGCGGAGGGCGCGCCTGTTTCCGGCGCTCCCATGATGCCGGTGAACTGGGCCTGCAGGGCCTGGCTCCGGGTATCCTGGGACATCTGCGGACTGGCCACAAGCCGGGCCATCAGATCGCCGCCGTCCATGAGCATCGCGATCATCTCCGGCGTGATCGACCGGGCGCTTTCGTAGAGCCAGTCGAGAAAATCTTCGAAGATATGCCCCCATGCCGCAATGGTGGAAAGGCCGATCACGGCGGAAGCCCCTTTCAGGGTATGGACCGCCCGACGGATTTTCCGGACAATCTCCTTCTGGTCCGGGGTCATCTCCGCCGGTTCCGTCACCTGGGATTCGAGGATGTTGAGGGAACTGTCAAGTTCATCAAGATGTTCCCGGGCCTCCTCATAGAAACTTTCCAGGAGTTCCGGCAGAATCTCCGGCGGTTCGGCGGAAGGAGGGGGCGTTTCCGGCGGGGACGGGGACGCCTCTTCTGCGGCCAGTGCCGCCATTTCCCGTTCAAGGTCATCCGCCCCTGTTTCATCACCGTCTGCTGCCGCTCCGGTACCGGCTTCAAAGGCCGGAATTTCATGGAGCAGGGGGGCCAGTTCAGCTTCATCGTCATCCGGCGGCAGCTCCCGCACCCGCCGGTAGGCCAGCACCGTTTCCCGGAGCATTTCCCGCGGCTGGACGCCGTCGCCGGTCAGACCGTCACAGTACGCCTGAAAGCGGGAAATGGTATCTTTCATCGTATCCAGCAGCTGCACCGTGACGGAAAGGTCGCCGGAGAGGAGATCGGCCAGGGCGTTTTCCATCTGCAGGGCAATGTGGCTCAACCCCGGAATTCCGACCATGAGGGAGGCCCCTTTGATGGTATGGACCATCCGGTGCATCTCCTCCACGAGTTCCGGCTGTTCCGGGTTTTCCCGGAGAGCGGCGAGTCCTTTGCGGAGGGCGGGTATATAGGTCCGGACTTCCTCGACATATCCGATGACGATGTCAGAGACAGGGGAACCGGCCATGACCAGACTCCTTGTATCGGTTTCGGAAGGGACGACGGACGGAACAGGGAACAGACGGCGGCAGCGGCTGGTGCGGGGCTGTGGCGATCGGAATCACTGACAAGACAATACCTATTCGGACCGGAAGGCGTTCATCCGGGGCGCGGTCAGGAGTTTTCCCACATCGATGACATGCAGAAGCATCTCCCCCATGGGAACGGTTTCCGAGACAAAGGCGGTCCATTGCAGGGTTTCGGCGTCCGCCGTATCATAGAGATCGTTGCGCTTCTCCGGTGCCGTCGGGTCCAGGGTAAGAATGCCGATGATCCGGTCGATGATGATGCCGACCTTCATGTCCGGATTGTGGATGACGATGAACCGCCGTTTCCGTGCGGAGGACGGCGGTGCAATCCCGAAAAAGGCTTTCAGGTCGATCATGGAAATGATTTCCCCCCGGATATTGCTCACGCCCAGCACCCAGCCGGGCAGGTTCGGCAGCGACGTAATCCGGGGATGGCGACCGATTTCCAGGACAGAAAAGAGGGGAACCGCCATCAGAATATCGGCGACGGCGAACCGGATATACTGGCGGATGCCGTAGCGTTCGGCAGGTCCGGTTTCCGGCTCCCCGGCTTCCTGCTGCTGCAGATCTCTGTTGATATCCCTGACCAGGGCCTGCAGGGGAGGGGACGTCTGTTTTCCTGTTTCGGCCATGCCGGCTATGCCTCTCCGATCACCGATGTGACGGCCTCGGCCAGTTCATCTTCGGTAAACGGTTTGGTCATGTACAGATCGGCGCCCTGCCGTTTTCCCCAGTAGATATCGCTTTCCTGATTCTTGCTGGTGAGCAGGATCACCTTCATTCCTTTGTAGGCAGGGGCGGATTTGATTTCCCGGCAGACCTTGAATCCGTTCAGCTTCGGCATGATGACGTCAAGGACAACCAGATCCGGCTGTTCCGCCGCCGCCTTTTCGATGGCTTCCTCGCCATCCATCGCAGTGACAATGTCATAGCCTCGGGAGATCAGCGGTTCGCTCATCAGTTTTAAGTGAGTGGGGCTGTCATCCACAACCAGAATCTTTTTCTTGCGCATTTCATCCTCCCTTTTCAGCCGTTCCACTGCCGTTCAGATTGTTCAGCCGAGCTCCGGATTACAGATAGTTTTCAATGGTCTCTACCAGCACTTTGGGATCGAACGGTTTGGTCAGGTAGGCGGCAGAACCCGACAGCTTCCCCTTGACCTTGTGCATGAAGCCGTCCCGGCTTGTCAGCATGATGACAGGTATATCCTTGAACACCGCATTGTTTTTGATAATCGACAGAATTTTGTAGCCATCCATCTTGGGGAGAATAATATCCAGAAGAATCAGATCGGGTTTCTCTTCATTGAGACGGCTCAGCGCCTCCAGACCGTCTCTTGCCTCGATAATGTCATATCCCCGCTGTCCCAGGGTGATGGCAATCACCTTGCGGGTGGTGGAGCTGTCTTCCACCACAAGAATCTTCTTCTTCTCTTCTCCTGCATCGGGCTGCGCCCCGCCTTCCGCTGACTCCTTTTTCCGGGCCGATTCGAGTTCCTGTTCGAA